>JAQUCQ010000058.1 GCA_028686145.1 Desulfuromonadaceae bacterium
CCTGTTCCTCAATGGATTTGAGCACCGTAATTTTTCGCTCCTCCAACTCACTGAAGTAGGCAAACAGCTCCTCAATCGTACGAATCTGTACCTCGTCAAGTTCACCGGTATGCTCTTTTCGATACCTGGCGATGAAAGGCACTGTTGCCCCCTCCTGCAACAGCTGAACGGTATTATCAATCTGAGACGGCTTGAGGCCGGTCGCTTCGATGAGGTAGTGAATCATTTTTTTGTTTTGTTCGTCAGTCAGTTTCATTACAACTCCAGTATGTGGGAATCAAAGTTACTATCGTACTACACCAGCAGCTATTCTGCTTCAGCATTTTTGTCACCGCACGGCACACAATCCGGACGGCAGCACCAACAAAAGATTAACACAAACAATCCATACACTTACAGTTCATACCCGGTATACAACCCTTGACAGTTCATTTTTGCTGCGCTAGGGTTACCCAGCAAATCAGAGCATAACCGTTTCCGATAACCGATACTACTAAACCATCCGCGAGGATGGGACGGAAAACCTACGGGTCTTACAGAGACAGCCGGGTCGCCGAACTATCAATACTACGATAGCGGGCGACCCGGTTTTTTTTATGCGGTGCGGAAACAAATACTCTATTGACCGCAAAAGTTGTTACAAGGAGTTATACCCATGAAATTCAGCCAAAGCATCTACAACATGGCAGTGTTCATCGAATTTCTGGCTGGTGCCGGCCTCGCCATCTTTTTCCATTTGGTGCTCCACTCTCCGGATGTAGCCTACAGTATCTTCGGTATCGGCATCCTTCTTTCCCTGGCCACCTACCTGATCCGTGAGGATATGGAGAAAACACGCCATGAGCTAATCGGCCAGTATGACCAGGCCCACGAAATAACGTTCGCCATTGCCCGGATTAGCGATGCAGAATGTCGTACCAAGGCAGAAGCGATGCTGTCCGGAATCAAGCGAACTATCGTGCAGTTGCAGCAAGGGTATATCCCGCTTGATGAAACAGAATTCTATCTGGAAGGGGCCAAGTGCACCGATCAGGCCGTTCGCCGGTTGAAAAGTGTTGATCCGATAACCAGTGGCTGGCACACCAATGGCTGTCACACCCGGGGGGCATTAGTCAACTACTACCAATCAAACCTGCGGGCGCTGGAACGTGGCGTAACAATCACCCGCATCTTTGTCATGAACCATGAAGAGTTAAATGATCCTGATTCACAGAAGATCCTGCTTGCCCAGTACCGTGACGGCATCGAAGTACGGATCGCCTTTCGTGAGGAGCTTCCCACGGCCAACAACATGAGCGGGCGCGACACCACCAGCTCCTTTAATTTTGCCATCTACGATGATCAGGTCGCGACCGAGGCTTTTCCCCAGAGTGGCACCTATTTTGGCAGAAAGACCAGCCAGGCTGCCAATGTGGACATATTTCTGCGGTTTTATGAACTGATTGAGCACAGTTCCAATATTATAGCCGTTGAGGGTGACCGGATCATCATCGCCTCGGATATTCTTAACCTGGAGCAACAGTCCCCAATTTAGAAATAGGTGGCAAGGCCACTCTCGATCAGTTCAAAACGGGCTATCCGCTCCGGTGGTTGGCCCGCCCCCACAGCGGTCCGTTCAGCGTCAGACAGGTCAAGTTCGGGCGTGAGTGGACGTCGTTCCAGATACAGGGCGCGCCCGGTTTCCAGCACAATCTTTTCAAAGGGGTACCGGTAGCTTGGATTCTGCAGGAGAACTGCTTCGCAGTAATGTACACCCGTTGCTGAAAAGGTGCGCAGATAGCCCGGTTCCGTTACCGACTCCCCGGGAAGGCAGACACTCTGGGCGGCGCGACGCCGTGCTGCTGCGTGCTGGTAGCGCCGTTTATAGGAAAAGGAGCAGTAGTTCACCGGTAGGGGAGTAACCTGTTCCAATCCGAAACGAACCATGCGCAAAGCACAGAGTTCCGACTCCAGCACCGTCACTTTCTCGCCATGCAGAAAGGTATAGCCCCGCTCCGTCAGCGGCCCGAAGTTATGCGGCGTCAACCTCATCTGATGCAGATTGAGGTGATCTACCCCCGCTTCTGTCATTTCGATCATCTTCAGCTTCAGCAGCTCTTCATCCTCCGGCACCGCCGGAATTTCAACTGTTACCGTTTTTATGCACCCCACCGCAAGGCGCAGTTTTTTGAGGTTGTAGCGGACGGCACCCAGATCAAAGCGGATCTCGTTCAGGCCGGCATCCCGCAGGCGGTTGCAGAGATCGGCCGTCAGCAGCGTACCGTTGGTATAGAGCCAGAGGTGAACATCCTCACCGCACCGCCTGCGTACAGCGTCCAGATAGGCCAGGGTCAAATCCGGCGTCAGCAACGGTTCGCCGCCGCTGATGCTGACGCCGCTGAACCCCATGGCAGCCACATAGGCGGCATACTCTTCCGAAGTGGCGAAAGCAAGGCCGTTGGTAACCGGCGGCCCCTCTTCATCCTGCGATGTCGGGCAGTAGAAACAGCGCCCGTTGCAGCGGCCATTGACAAACAGGCAGGACCAGCCGCCAGCTCCGCAGTGCCGACACCCGGGAGAAATATTATTGCAGTCCACCTTGGTCCCGGCATACCCGAAGCTGGCGCGCTGCTCCAGCCACTGCAGCAGTTCTTTTCGCTCTGCACCGGCAGCAGCCAACTGGGCAGGAGTTGCAAAGGTCAGCAGATCGTACAGGTTTCCGTATTCGCGGCGGTTTGACTCAACCTGCTGTTGTCGGATGGTTTCGCTCAGACTTGACTGGACGTAGGGGAACGGTAATAATGATGGCACGCGGTAATCCCCTCGTGAGACGGAGTAGTTGTATTAGAAACATCCGTCTTGATTACCCGGATTCAAAGAGCGCTGCATCGTCTCAACACTATAGACCTTTTACCGGGAACGCATAGTTAAAACGCTTCTGCCCGAAATCCGGACAGCGCCACTTCAACCACGGAACAACCACCTGTTAACCGGGATACAGGTTGCGACCGGCACATGTGCGAAGCGGACTGAATATAAACTGCCAAACTGAAAGGAATGTGATCATGGAACAGAGAAAACTGGGAAAACAAGGATTGACCGTTTCAGCCCAAGGTTTGGGCTGCATGGGGATGTCGGATTTTTACGGCGGGCGGGACGAGGCGGAGTCGATCGCCACCATCCATCGCGCCCTGGATCTGGGGGTGAACTTTCTGGACACCTCCGACATGTACGGCCCGTTTACCAATGAACAGCTGGTAGGGAAAGCGATCAAAGGCCACCGCAACCAAGTGGTGATAGCCACCAAGTTTGGCATTGTGCGCGCCCAACCAACCAAGGGCGGGTGGGCGCCAATCACAGGCATCAGCGGCAGACCGGAGTACGTCCGCTCGTCCTGTGATGCATCGCTTAAGCGACTTGGCATCGATCATATTGACCTCTATTACCAGCATCGGGTGGATGCCGAGGTGCCGATCGAAGAGACCGTAGGAGCCATGTCCGATCTGGTCTCCGCGGGAAAAGTGCGCTATATCGGGCTGTCTGAGGCAAGTGTTCAGACGATCCGCAGAGCCCATGCCATACATCCGGTCACCGCACTCCAGAGCGAATACTCACTCTGGAGCCGTGATCCGGAGGACGAGGTGCTGCCGGCCCTGCGGGAGCTCGGCATCGGCTTTGTCGCCTATAGTCCACTCGGACGCGGTTTCCTGACCGGACAGCTGAAAAGCCCGGACGATTTTGCTCCCGACGATTACCGCCGCAACTCCCCCCGCTTTCAGGGTGAAAACTTTACGAAGAACCTGGAGCTGGTGGAGCGGATCACGGCCATTGCCGAGCGGAAAGGGATCACCCCCGGACAGTTGGCTCTTGCCTGGGTGCTGGCCCAGGGTGACGACATCGTGCCGATACCGGGAACCAAGCGAAGGAAGTACCTTGAGGAGAATATCGCTGCCGGAACTGCAACCATCACTGCGGCTGAAATGACCGAAATTGCAGAGGCGCTCCCCAAGGGGGCGGCCACCGGAGAACGCTATCCGGCAGCGATGATGACATTTGTCAACAGGTGATATATTTTTATGGCTAAAAACACGCCCGGTCTTGCCCCGTTTCTGCTCCTCTGTCTGATCGGTTTCGCCACCTTTTTCAGTTCATATCTGCGCATCCCGGTACTGCCGTTGTTTGCCGTAACGCTGGGGGCCGGACCGGCCCAGATAGGAAGCATCAACGGTGCCTTCATGCTGACGGCGGGACTGCTGTCCATCCCCGCCGGCCTGCTGGCCGACCGCACCGGGCGCAAACTGCCGATTATTGCCGGGGTGATCGCCACCGCCATCTCTTCGCTCCTGGTGACCCAGTGTCATCTGCCGGGGCAGATGGCTGCCGCCTACATTCTTTTTGGAGCCGGACTGGCCGCCTTTGCTCCCGGCATGCTGTCACTGGTGGCCGATGTGATGCCGCCCGACCGGCTCGGTCAGGCCTATGGGTGGTATACCACCGCCATTTACATCGCGATGACGCTGGGACCGGCTTCGGGGGGCTTCCTGGCCAAAGCGCTGGGGCTCCGCCAGGTGTTCTACGTGTCAGGATTCCTGCTCATGGCCGTTACACTGGTGGCCCTGTTTGTATTGCCTCCCGGCCCTCCCCGCCACAAGACCGACCTGCACGCCGCGCTGACAGCAAGCTTCGGACTGCTGCACAATCGTCGCCTGCTTGCCTGCCTGCTGGCGACTGCCGGCAGTTGCATCGGTTTCGGCGTGTTTCTGACCTTTCTCCCCATGTACGCCTCGCAATGTGGTTACGACCCGGCCCAGGTTGGGCTTGTGTTTGCAGCACAGGCTGCGACCAACGTGGTAGGCAGGGTGCCGATCGGCAGCCTTGCTGATCGTCTTGATCGCCGCTGGCTCATTGCTGCCGGCCTGATCTGCCTGGCAGTGGCGCTGGCGGCACTGGGGCAAATGGTGCAGCTCACGTACCTTATGGGTTGTGCGGTTGTCATGGGAGTCGGAATGGCCCTGACATTTACCGCAATCGGCGCCCTGATCGCAGAACTGGTTCCGGTCGTGCAGCGAGGATTAGCCATGGGGATGTATAACAGCTGCATCTACCTTGGCATGATGTCCGGCTCAACCGTCATGGGGGTTGCCCTTAAACGGATCGGCTATCCCCTTGGATTTGCTGCAGCCGGCGGCATGTCACTGGTTGCACTGATGCTCTTTTTACTGATGATGCGGGGTAAGCAGAGCAGCACTTGCTGCGAGCCTTGAGCAGGACACCTTCAAGTCTAACGGAGTTGCCACCTGCGAGGTTGCCGAGTTCGCTCCGGACCACAGACCGCACCGGAGTTTGCACAGTTGTTGAATAGAAGAGGAGAGCTGCCATGCACCATGAATTACGCAACAAAAAAAGAGGCCTTAGCGAAGCGGAAGCACGGGAGCTGCTTGAACGAGGAGAATACGGCATCCTCTCCACTTGCGATGCCCTCGGCCAACCATACGGAATCCCACTCAGTTACTGCATAATCGACGATGCCATCTATTTCCACTGCGCCACGGAAGGCCACAAGCTGGAAAATATTGCCGCCAACAACAAGGTGTCGTTTTGCGTGATTGGTAACACCGAGGTGTTGCCGGACCAGTTTGCAACCCGCTATGAGAGTGTCGTCGTTTTAGGGAAGGCAACAGAGGTTTTTGATACGGAGAAGCAGCGTGGCTTGGAAAAGCTCCTGCCAAAATACTCTGCCGGATTTGTTGCGGAAGGCTTGAACTACATCGATGCGGTCAGGGGACAGACCAGGGTTTTTAGAATCAGCATCGCTACCATGTGCGGCAAGGCACGACGATAACGAGAAAAGACGTATCGCATTAGAATCAAAACAGGGCCGATTGTTTAATTGAAAAACAATCGGCCCTGTTCCGTGTTTGGTGTTTACTTACTAAATCTAATTTACAGTTACTCAAAGAATGCGTATATTTCATCGGATTACCTGCCATCGCTGTCTTCAGACAGCACAAGATGTGCTTGGTAAATGGCAAAACGGAACAAGACATCTATATAAGGAGCCTGTTCCTTACACCAATTAATCAGGAGTCATAAAAAGTGGGTCGCATAAATTTTAACAGCCTTACAACCCGCCTGATTCTCTTGGGTATGGTTTTTATCACCCTGGGAGGGATCGCACGGGCTTTTTTTCTCGGCAACTACTTGCGCAAAGGCGTAACCGAAGCGGCTTCTGCTCAACTGCTCTCTATGGCCACGTATGTTGCGAAGAATATCGACTACAATATCGTCGAACGCCGCGAAATGCTGGAGCATATTGCGGTAAGGATTCCACTGTCACTACTGCATAACCGGAAACAGTTGCAGAAATGGCTGGGTGAACGTAATGACATCAATCCGCTGTTCTCACAAGGCATAGCAGTACTCGGTTTATCGGGAGTCATGCTGGCTAACTATCCCGCAACTGCCAATCGGGGCGACAGATCTTTCTCAGATCGCGATTATTTTCAACAGGCCTTGAAAGGTAAGTTCGCCATTGGCCGTCCCGTCATCGGCCGTATTTCCAAAGTACCGGTGCTGCCGATGGCGATGCCAATTTGTGATCACGCTGGAAAAGTATGTGCTGTTCTTCTGGGGGTATCGGCACTTAATTCTTCGAATTTTCTCGATTCGTTGTATACCACCCGTGTCGGCACCACGGGCGGTCTGGTGCTCGTATCGCCACGTGACAAATTGTTTGTCGGAGCTTCGGATGCTGACATTGCCCTCAAGCCGACTTCAGAAAAAGATACCTACCTGCAACAGGGTCAAGTCACAAAAGGGTTTCGTGGAGCAGGGCTTAATGCCAGACGTGGAATCGAAGAGTTGACTGCTATTGCTTCGGTGCCCAGTAGCGGATGGCTTGTTGTGTCACGACTGCCGACCAGCGAAGTATATTTGCCGCTCACCCGCCTGCGCCCTTTCATACTGAATAATACGGCCATCATCGTACCGATTTTCTTGCTCATCATGTTGTTTATATTGCGCCGTGTGATGCGTCCGCTTAAGAACGCCGCATACCATGCCGACCGAATGACTCGTGGTGAAATACCTTTCGAGCCATTGCCGGTGGTGCATAACGATGAAGTTGGCCACCTGACGGCGGCATTCAATCGCGTTTTGTCGAAATTAATTGAAAGTCGCGCTGAACTTGAACATCTTTCCCTTCACGATACTTTGACCGGTCTACCCAATCGCCAACTGTTGGCTGATCGCATGACACTGTCGCTGGCGCGCCTCCAGCGCAACAAGGGTCAAATCGCAGTATTGTTTCTGGATTTAAATGGTTTCAAGAAGATCAATGACAGCCTCGGGCATGAGGCGGGTGATGCGGCGTTGCGTGCAGTGGCCGACCGCTTGCGTGTATCGATGCGGAGTGAAGACACCCTGGCGCGGGTGGGTGGGGACGAGTTTGTCATCCTGATAGCCGACCTGTGTGATAACGCCAAAATGGTGGCGGAATTGGTGGCAAACAAATGTCTGAAAGTTTTCCAGAACTCTTTTATCATCAATGATACCCCGTGCCAGTTGGGTACCTCTATCGGCATCGCCGTCGGCAGTAGTGCATCATCTGCCGATATGTTGCTGATGGCTGCGGATAAGGCCATGTATCGGGCCAAAGAAGCGGGAGATGGCACATACTACTGGGCGTAACGTTATTTAATCTGGCACATAAACCGCTGGCAGACGTTAGGGCGTTGCTCGTAGATTGAACATTTCCCTTCCTTCAGGAATTCGCAACCGTTTTCGATGAGCAGTTTATGGCGGCCAATCAGGGAGAATTGAAGGCGGGTGGCGCCGATTAAGCGTAACTGGTTATATTCAATACCGGTGATATTAACTGCGGGAAATGAACGGCAGCATGCTGCATCACATTCGTTGCAAAGACTGTCGCCAGGTGAAGGATAATCCAGAAGTACGCCGTGCCTCTTCTTTTTCGAGCGACTACTCCACAACATATTGGCACCATACTCCCCGGACAAAGCCATAAAAAAAGCTTGAATGCCAATACCATGACAGGGCCATATATAAGCGAAAGAGTCAAGACAAATGACAGGTAGTTCATCAACGCTGCGTGAGCACTCACAGCATCAAAGACGTCTTGCAAACGCAGCGACACAACTCCGCTTTACCCGAAATAGCTGCCTATGCCTCCTCTTAAACAAATCAATACCCGATTTTTCTGGGTAAAGCGCGCATTTTTTAAATCAGTAGGCCCAATAAGGGCCACTGCCCAGACTGGAATTTGTATTTTGGATGCCGATAAAGACATTCCGGCCGAAAAAGAAGGGAAGTCCCCAATCGAAACCACCGCCTCCACTGCTCCCGCCAACTTCGCTGAAAACCCTGCTACCGGTGCTAACGAGGCTGTTGAAATTGCCTATCTGGAAAGCAACCGTCCCGCTCGGTGAACCGAAAGCCCCGGTGGTGGTGGCGGACAGGGATATGGTTGTCGCAGGGCAGTAAAAACCGATGCCGGGAGAGGAACAATTGGGAAGCAGACTAGCGGGGGCACCGAAAAACAACCCGTTCGAGCCGCTGTCTATGAAGCTGGAAGTCGTTGATTGTACGCCGTTAAAGGTGGTGGTAGTTGTGAATTCGCCAAACAAGCTGGCGGGGTACGTCGTCACCGCGACTGGCGTATTGTTGGATTGGGTTCCAATTCCCAGAATGAGACTGCCGTTGACCGAAGGTACCCCTCCCAGAGGAATGGCCGGCAGTTGCACCAGAACTCCATTATTGTCCTGAGGAAGGTGTACCACCGGGTTCTGCACTTGAGTGGCGGTCGGCACAGTAGTCCCGGTGCAGACCGACCCGTTGCAGGCAAAGTAGATGCCGATATTTGCGCTGGAGGCGCACTGCGCCCCGCAATCCTGTGCAAAAAGGCCAACCCCTAGGATACCGTTGAGCCCAGCAACGGCAGGGCTGGCATCGGCATTCAGGCACGTGCTGGGGCGGGTGCCAAAGGTGGCATCAACGACCTGTATCGGCACCTGAATGGCGGGCTCGTTTCCCAGGATAACAGTTGCCATCTGGACCGGCCCCCAATCCGAAGAGCCATCTCCGAACTGGATACACTCTGCCAATGCTCCGGAAGCGACTGTTACTTGAGGCAGAACAAGATTCGTGCTCAAGGCTTGCTTGAAAATGCGCAGCCCAAAACTCCCCGTGTCCAGCAGGATGTCGGTAACCACCTGGCAGGTTGAGGTGCCGGGTGTACAGACCGTGACGCTTACACAGGGTTTGTTGGTGTACGACCCACTTGAGCAGAGTGAGCCATTTACGGTAATGGGCAGCACGTTGGCCTGACTGCTCCCACCCGTGACCGTCAGAGTAGTCGCACCCGAGATGCCTCCCGATGTGGCTGTGATCGTGGTGGTACCGATGCCGACAGCGGTCGCCCTGCCGGTGCTACCGGCAACATTGCTGATGGTGGCAACTGATGTGGCCGACGAACTCCAGATTGCCGACGTGGTCAGATCCCGGGTCGTGTTGTCCGAAAATGTTCCTGTGGCGCTGAACTGTTGGGATGTCCCAAGGACGATGCTCGGATTTGCCGGAAGAACAGTGAGCGACACGAGCGTTGCCGGCGTGATCGAGAGAGTGGCCGAACCTGATATTCCTCCCGACGTAGCCGTAATTGTGGTGGTGCCGATGCCGACAGAGGCCGCCACAGCAATGGTGCCAGCAACATTGCTGACGGTGGCGACAGATGGGTCCGACGAACTCCAGGTTACCAATGTGGTCAGATTACTGGTCGTGTTGTCTGAGAACGTCCCGGTGGCGCTAAACGACTGGGACATTCCGACAGCTATAACTGAATTTGCCGGAGTAACGACAATGGAAAGCAATTTTTTTGGCGTTGAATTGCCACCCCCGCCACAGCCGGCAATCAATGTAAGCAGTAGCAACAGTATGAAGAGATTATTTGATTTCACCGATACCCACCCCTGATGGGATTAAACTCGGCACATAGGCCCGGCCCTGAAGATTCCGCATGTGCCCCCACTTTTCGACAACAGTGGAATTTGTTGAAAGTTTTTGACGGTTTGTGCCGTATCTGCGCTCCGCTTTCTGCCGTGCAGCCGAATATTCACCCCAGTAGGCACCGAGAAGCTGTGTAAGGTCAGGATTCACGTAACCATTCCAGGCAATGCCGAACACGACCCCGGAGGGAGAAACGTATTCCCGCACGGTCATAGCGTCAGACACGATCTCCTCAACAGTATAGCCTTTGTGGGCGGTTGTGGCGCGGTGCACCGCCTGGAGCACCTTACGATCTACAGCAATTGTATCCACGCCTCCTCCCAGAACGGCATGGGCCCACTGGGCGTGCCCGATGGCAACAAAGAACATCATAAACCCCGGAATTAGCAGTGTTCGCTTCATAAAAGGTCAGCCTCCTCTACAAGGCAAAATCGTGAAACACAATCACGTACGAAAATGCACAGCATTACTTCTTTTTATACTTCAACTTTTCATATAATAAGCAATTTATAATTAGAAAAACTGATCGTGGACCTTCCAAAAGGCTGAATCACGCAGGCAATAGGCCGGCAAGAAGCAGACGTGCAGCTTAGATGCCTGCATACCATTCATACCCCTGGTCTTCCCAATAGCCTCCTTTTCCGCCAGCTATTCCGGAAAAATCCTCGACGAGTTCGATGCGCATAACATATTTTGCCATTTTATACCCCAATTGGCGTTCCAGGCGCAGCCGAAGAGGCGCACCGTTGGCAATGGGCAACGGTTTGTCGTTGAGCTCATAAGCAAGAATTGTTTGCGGGTGAAATGCGTCTTCCATATCAATGCTTTCGTAATAAGGAGAACCCCCATCATCCATGGGATCAGCACAGTGGAACACGACATAGCGAACAGTAGGTTTTGGCCGCACTTCTTCTAGCAGTGCACTCAAACGAGCTCCTTTCCACTTTCCAATAGCACTCCACCCTTCAACGCAATCGTGCCGGGTTGTCTGGGTTCGATGCGGAAGAGCCCGGACATCAACAAGCGAAAAACTCATGGGGCGCTCAACCAATCCTCCAACCTTTAGCCGATAGTCGGCAAACCCGTTGTCCGCCAGGAAAGTGTATTCGGGATTGTTCGGCATTGCGGTCCCGTTGCTTCTGAAAGCGGGAGACCGGTCGGCTTCCGTGAATTCCTGCGCCATCGCCTTCCGTGAAAGAATCAGTCTTTGTGTTCTATAGCTTGCTTTTTCCCCAACTCCCAAGACCTTGGAAAACCAGGCTGACTCCGACAGTTTCTGGCACCCTGCCAGTGTCAACGCACAGACACCGGCACATGTGCGCGCTAGCAGACTTCTCCGGGTCAATCCGCTGTTTTTACTCATGTCCAGCCTCCGACTTTATTCGATAACTTCCGGTAATCATCGAGCGAATATTGTTCCAAAAACCGGTAACAACAACCTGAAACAGGTGAATGGCAGTAAAGGCAACCAAGATCCACGCAACAACAAAATGAATTGTGCGCGTGGATTGCCGGCCGCCAAACACGTCAACCCAGCCTGGGAACAGCGCATCAATACCGGGAGACATTCCGAAGCCGTTCAGGATAATTAATGGAATCAGTATAAAAATCACCCCGATATAGGCCAGTTTTTGCAGTATGTTGTAATTCTTTGCCGCTTCGCCGGTCGGATGCCGAAGCAAAAGATGATCTCTGAGCGTCTTGCCTATTGAATACCAATCTCGTCTTGTCGGCAAAAGATCCCTCCGCAGATGCCTGCTGAAAACAGAATAGCTCACCAGACATACGCTGTTGATCACAAGCAGCCACGCAAAAAACAGGTGCCAGCGACGCGCCATCGACAACCACCTGTTCCCCGGAATGGTGAGCCAGGACGGGAACCCGCGCTCTTCCAACTCCCCGTTCCGGCCATTGGAGGCGCCCAAAATTCCGGTGGTCGTGAATTCCCGCCCAAAAAATTTTGTGACGCCGACAGTTCCGCCGCTGTCACTTTCCGCACTTTTTATTTCCAACAGAGGAGGAGTACCGGTGTACGAAGACTTTCCCCAGAAGAGCTCGGGGTTGGCATTGAAAATGTTAAGGCCGCTCATCAGGAGTGTGGGAAGAAGGAGAACCATGAGCCAGTGCATAATACGTACGGGTAACGAGTGCCGATAATAGAGGCGCCCCGTAGAATCAGAGCTTGTCGAATCAGTCATAAGGACTCCTCGGAAAGCCTTACTTACTGCCGCAGTGGAAAGACATAACGAAACGGCACCTTACCTGCTAAAGATATCACAAATCATACATATCGCAACTTCACACTTAATCAGCATGCAGCCCGCCACTGTCTGGAATATTGGCCTGACAATGAGGCACATTTCAATTTAACCTTATTGTAATATTTTCACAAAGCACGTATTGTCTCTATAATCACGGACAGGCAACAACCGCGACAGGTATTCATTTGGCTGGTGGAGGATTGTCATGAGAG
>JAQUCQ010000059.1 GCA_028686145.1 Desulfuromonadaceae bacterium
CTACCGACAGATCACGCGGCAGGGTTGCACCGGTCGTCATAATAACGGCATCAAATTCCTCACGCAACTTTGCCGCCGGAAACTCACTCCCCCCCACTTCAGTATTGCAGACAAAGGTAATCCCCTCTGCTTCCATCAGCTTGATGCGGCGCAATACCACCTGACGCTTGTCGAGCTTCATATTCGGGATGCCGTACATCAGCAGACCACCCGGCAGGTCGGCACGCTCGAATACCGTAACACTATGACCGGCTTTATTGAGTTGGGCAGCGGCAGAGAGCCCTGCGGGCCCGGAGCCGACAACGGCAACTCTTTTGCCGGTACAGGCTGCAGGAGGAGCCGGAACAACCCACCCCTCTTCAAAGCCTCGTTCAATAATGCTGACCTCGATGTTCTTTATTGTAACAGCCGGATCGATGCTCGCCAGCGTACAGGAACCCTCGCAGGGAGCCGGGCAGACACGCCCCGTGAACTCCGGAAAGTTATTGGTTTTGAGCAGCCTGTCCAGCGCCTGGCTCCACAGATTGCGATAGACGAGATCATTCCATTCGGGTATCAGGTTGTTAACCGGACAGCCGCTGGCCATACCACTGATCAATACGCCGCTGTGGCAGAACGGCACGCCACAATCCATGCAGCGTGCGCCCTGGGTGCGCAAATCCTCGTCCGGCATATGCAGATGGAATTCGTTCCAGTCGTTTATACGCTCCAACGGCGCCCGGTCAGCCGGCACTTCGCGAATATATTCCATGAATCCAGTTGGTTTTCCCATAATCGTTTTCCCTGTTTAATATCGTCTCGGTAATAATTATTCAACCCGCTTATAAAGGGTCTTCCTGAGTCCTGTTAGTGCCCGGTGATATGCGAGTTCTCCTCAAATGCGGCGGCCAGCGCGTCGTCACCAGTGAGACCGGCAGCCTGAGCCCGTTCAAGCGCCTGCAGTACTCGCTTATAATCCATTGGCATCACTTTCACAAAGCGCGACTGGTAGTGCTCCCAGTTAATCAGAACCATCGCAGCATAAGCACTTCCGGTGCATTCGGCATGTTTTTCAATCATGGCTTTGACCGTTGCGCGATCAGCATCACCAAGCGGTTCCAGGCCAACCATTTCCGTGTTGCAACGGCTGGCAAAATCCTCCTGTTCGTCCAGGACATAGGCTATGCCGCCGCTCATGCCAGCCGCAAAGTTCCGCCCGGTCCGCCCAAGGATCACAACGGTACCGCCTGTCATGTACTCGCAGCCATGATCGCCAACGCCTTCAACAACTGCGTTGACGCCGGAATTACGCACACAGAACCGTTCTCCGACCATGCCGCGGATAAAGGCAGTGCCACTCGTAGCCCCATAGAAAGCCACATTACCGGCGATGATATTTTCTTCCGCCTTGAAGGTCGAACCCTCCGGAGGATAAACGGCAATGGTACCGCCGCTCAGCCCTTTGCCCAGATAATCATTGGCATCACCGGATAACTTCAGTGTTACGCCTCTCGGTATGAAGGCACCGAAACTCTGGCCAGCAGAACCGTTGAAGGTAAGAGTCACCGTATCGTCCGGCAGTCCGGCAGCGCCATGATTGATGGTGATTTCATTGCCGAGAATCGTCCCGACAACGCGATTGACATTGGTAATCGGTAGTTCAGCGGTAACCTTTTCGCCCCGCTCGATTGCCGGCTGGCAGAGTTCAAGCAATCTGGTCATGTCGATCGATTTTTCCAGGCCGTGGTCCTGCTGCTCGGTACAGTAATGCCCAACGTTCAGTGCAACTTTCGGCTGATGAAGAATGTTGGAGAAATCCAGCCCCTGTGCCTTCCAATGATCAATAGCCTTGTTTGACTCAAGGACATCGCAGCGGCCGACCATTTCATTCAAGGTGCGGAAACCGAGTTGCGCCATGATTTCGCGCAGTTCCTGGGCGACAAACCGCATGAAGTTGACAACATACTCCGGCTTGCCGCTGAAGTTTTTGCGCAGCTTCGGGTCCTGGGTTGCCACCCCGGTCGGGCAGGTGTTGCTGTGGCAAACGCGCATCATGACGCACCCCAAAGTCACCAGCGGCGCGGTGGCAAAACCAAACTCCTCGGCACCCAGGAGGGCGGCGATGGCTACGTCACGGCCGGTCTTCAACTGCCCGTCAGCTTCAATGATGATCCGACTGCGCAGATTGTTCAGCAGCAGGGTCTGGTGCGTTTCTGCCAGGCCGAGCTCCCAGGGAAGGCCGGCATGCTTGATACTTGAGATCGGTGATGCACCGGTGCCGCCATCATATCCGCTGATCAGCACGACATCTGCATGAGCCTTCGCGACGCCCGCAGCAATCGTGCCAACGCCGACTTCAGATACGAGCTTGACGCTGATGCGGGCACGGCGGTTAGCATTTTTCAGATCGTGGATCAGCTCGGCCAAATCCTCGATGGAATAGATATCGTGGTGCGGTGGTGGAGACACCAGGCCGACTCCCGGAGTAGTATGACGAGTCTTGGCAATCCAGGGATACACCTTGGTGCCGGGCAACTCCCCCCCCTCGCCAGGTTTGGCCCCTTGAGCCATCTTGATTTGCAACTCGCCGGCATTGGTCAGGTAATCGCTGGTGACGCCGAAACGGCCGGAAGCAACCTGCTTGATTGCACTGTTTTTTGAATCCCCCAGCTCGTTGGTCCAGGTAAAGCGCTCAGGGTCCTCGCCCCCCTCGCCGGTGTTGGACCGTCCTCCGATGCGGTTCATTGCAATTGCAAGCGCTTCGTGGGCCTCCTTGCTGATCGAACCGTAGGACATGGCGCCGGTCTTGAATCGTTTCATGATTTCTTCTACCGGCTCGACTTCATCAAGCGGCACTGAAGGCATGTTGTCCTTGAATTCAAGCAGGCCGCGCAGCGTGTATTGATGCGTACTCTGTTCGTCGATCAATGATGAAAACACCTTGAATTCGCGATAATCATCATTACGGGTCGCTTTCTGCAGCGACGTTATCGTTAACGGGTTATACTGATGCTCTTCGCCATCCTTGCGCCATTGATACACTCCGCCAGGAGCAAGTGTTACCTCGGGAGCGACCCGCTCCGGATAAGCTCGTGCATGGCGTTCCATTAACTCCCGGGCAATACCGTCAATATCAGTCCCCCCGATACGCGACGGCGTCCAGATAAAATAACGGTCGATCACAGATTGATGCAGGCCGACCGCTTCAAAGATCTGCGCGCCTCGATAGCTCTGCACCGTGGAGATCCCCATCTTGGCCATAGTCTTTACTATTCCCTTGATGGAGGCCTTAATATAGTTCTTGACCGCTGTTTTGTGGTCAACTTCCGGCAGCAGCCCTTGCAAAATCATGTCATCCAAAGATTCAAAGGCCAAATAAGGGTTAATTGCATTGACACCATAGCCGAGCAGCACCGCAAAATGATGGACCTCGCGAGGCTCCCCCGACTCCAGGACAAGTGAAGCCAGCGTGCGAGTACCGCTGTTGCCGAGATGGTGGTGAAGACCGGAAACCGCCAGTAGCGCTGGAAGAGCGGCGTTGTCTTTATCTACGCCACGATCGGAAAGGATAAGTATATTGCAGCCACTCTCAACCGCCACATCGGCAGCAGCAAAGAGAGCTTCCAGCCCCTTCTCCATGGCACTGGCACCTCGTGTCGCTGGAAAAAGCAGTGAGAGTGTTGCGGATTTGAAACCAGGGCGGTCAATCTGGCGCAATTTTTCCAGTTCCTGATTGCTCAGCAACGGGTGCTGAAGCTTGATCCTTCGGGCATTCGATGCTGTTGGCTCCAGTATATTGCCCTCTGAGCCAATCAACGTGAAGGTTGAGGTAACAATTTCTTCGCGAATGGGGTCAATCGGTGGGTTGGTAACCTGGGCAAATAATTGTTTAAAATAGTTATACAGCAGTTGATTCTGACTTGAAAGCACCGCCAACGGCGTGTCGGTACCCATGGAGCCGAGCGGCTGGATACCGTCAAGAGCCATCGGCCCTAGGACGACACGCTGATCTTCATACGTATAGCCAAAAGCCTGCTGGCGCTGAAGCAGAGCGGCATGATCCGGAAGTGGGGCATCAGGGACAGCCGGCAGTTCTTCGAGGGTTATGTGGTGTTCTTCCAGCCACTGGCGATACGGATTGGCTGCTGCCAGTTCCTTTTTGATTTCCTCATCGGGTACAATGCGCCCCTGCTCCGTGTCGACCAGAAACATCTGTCCCGGCTGGAGCCGACCCTTGCTCAGGATACGGCTTGGTTCAATCTGTAGGACTCCGGCTTCAGAGGCCATGACGACCAGATCGTCATTTGTTATGTAATACCTGGAGGGACGCAACCCGTTGCGGTCAAGAACCGCCCCAATGCAACGGCCATCGGTAAAGGCGATTGCGGCAGGGCCATCCCATGGTGCTATAAGACAGGAGTGATATTCGTAAAAGGCTCTCTTTTCGTCGCTCATGCCAGTGTGGTTTTCCCATGGCTCCGGCACCATCATCATGACCGCGTGCGGCAGCGAACGACCGCTCATGACGAGCAACTCCAGACAGTTGTCAAACATGGCAGAATCCGAACCATTATCATTGATAATCGGCAGTGCCTTCTTGATATCATCACCGAACAAACTACTTTCAAAAAGATTCTGGCGTGCATTCATCCAGTTGACGTTGCCACGCAGAGTGTTGATCTCGCCGTTATGGGCCAGGTAATGATAGGGATGGGCACGATCCCAACTGGGAAACGTGTTGGTAGAAAAGCGGGAATGAACCAGTGCAATGGCGGTTTCCATGGCAGGATCGCGCAGTTCGGGAAAGTACTGGTCAACCTGCACCGGCATGAGCATACCTTTGTAGATTATGGTCCGCGTCGAGAGGCTGCAGACATACCAATGATCATCGACGTCGGCACGCCGGATCTCGTTGGTTGCGCGTTGATTGATGATATAAAGTTTGCGCTCGAAATCCTGTTCATCAATGCAGCCAAGCGGACGCTTGAGGAACAGCTGCCGCACCATCGGCTCCCCTTCCCAGGCGGTATTCCCCAGTGAAGAGTTGTCGGTCGGCACGTTACGCCACCCAAGCAGCTCCACCCCTTCTTCGACCAGAATCTTTTCCATAATATGCCGGGCGGCATTGCGCTCGGTCGCTTTCGGAGAGGTAAACACCATGCCGACGCCATAGTGGAACGGCTCGGGAAGCTCAATACCGAGTGGCGAACAAACAGACCGGAGGAAGCTGTCCGGCACCTGCATGAGAAGACCGGCACCGTCCCCAGTGTTCGGTTCACTACCGGTAGCACCGCGATGATCGAGGTTTATGAGTACCTCAAGCGCTTGACTCACGATCTCGTGAGACTTTTTCCCTTTCATATTGGCAACAAAGCCAACGCCGCACGCGTCGTGTTCGAATTGAGGATCGTAGAGGCCCTGTTTTACTGGTCGTTTATTGGTTTTCATGGAAGCAGCCTTCGTAAACGTATTCTTTTTCAAGTTACCCCCAACGGGAGCGGGTAGTTTTTGTAAGCAGGGACTATGCCACACTTTATGAAGAATGTATCGAACAACCAAATTCTGTTCACTATGTTAACACGTTATGCCGGTCATTTTATCAATTGAGGTGATTCGTTAGTTCACATGCAGCGTCGTTTTGAGTATCAATAACACTCTAATGAGTACACAGCTTTTTAGCGCTGCCCACAAAAGAGCCCGGCGTACAGCTTTTTTTGCATAGCTTCGAAGCCACCCAAGTTCGTCACCGTTCGGCACAATCTCCTCATGTTGAATGCAATTTCCCAGAAGCCTTCCCACCACCCTCTTTCACGGCGATTGTCGGTGCCTTTCCGCTTGACGCTGACGGAGCGACGGGCTACAACATCCTGATGGACCTCCTCAAACACCTTAACCCTCCCCAAAAAGAAGCCGTGCTGCACGGCGAAGGGCCGCTTTTAATTCTGGCCGGCGCCGGTTCCGGCAAAACCCGTGTCATCACCAACCGCATTGCACACCTGATTCGCGAACGGGGGATACGTCCCTGGAATATCATGGCGGTGACCTTCACCAACAAAGCCGCCCGGGAGATGGCCGAACGGGTCGGTAAACTGCTGGGGGGCGGAGAACTGCCGCTCATATCCACCTTTCACGCTGCCTGCGGGCGTATTCTACGCCGCGACATTCATTATCTCGGTTTTCAACCCTCGTTTGCAATCTATGATGACCGAGACAGCGACCGGCTGTTGAAGGACGTCATCGCCGAAATGGACCTTGATGAAAAGCGTTTTGCGCTCAAGGCCGTCTCCGGACGAATTGATGATTTCAAGAATCGCGGCCTCTTTCCGGAGGACATCGGCCCCATCCCTCCCGGTGACGTCTATAACCAGAAGGTGGTGGAGATTTACGCCACCTATCAGGAACGCCTTAAAAAATGTAATGCTCTCGATTTCGGCGACATGATGATCCAGACCGTCCGCCTCCTGTCACGTTTTCCCGAAGTCTGCAGCTATTACCGGGAACGTTTTCAGTGGCTACTGGTTGATGAGTACCAGGACACCAACCCGGTACAGTACAAACTGATTCGACTGCTGGCAGGGGATCGCCGCAACCTGTGTGTTGTTGGCGACGACGACCAGTCAATCTACTCTTGGCGCGGGGCGGACATTCGTAACATTCTGGAGTTTGAAAAGGATTTTCCCGGCGTAAAAATCATCCGACTGGAGCAGAACTACCGTTCCACCGCCACTATTCTGGCAGCAGCCGGCGAGGTAGTAAAACAAAATTTCGGGCGTAAGGGGAAAACCCTCTGGACTAAAAACCCGCAAGGAGAGAAGATTCGCTATGAGCGGGTCGAGTCCGACCGCGAAGAGGCCCGATTTGTCAGGAGCGAGATCAGTCGCCTCAGAAACTGCAGCGTGCCCTTGGAGGAGATGGCAGTTTTCTATCGCACCAACGCCCAGTCCCGGCTGATTGAAGAAGCACTGGTCAGCGGCGCACTGCCTTACCACATCGTCGGCGGAGTACGTTTTTACTCTCGCATGGAGGTGAAAGACATTCTAGCCTACCTGCGGGTATTGGACAACCCGGCCGACGAGGTCTCGTTGAAACGGATTATCAACGTCCCTGCGCGGGGTATCGGTAATTCGACCGTGGACAAAATTTCTCTTCTGGCAGCACAGCAGGGAGGCAGCTTTTTCGATGCCCTGCAGGATGCGGTACGGGACGGGCTATTGAGCGCAGGGCCACGCGGCAAGGTAGGCGTCTTTGCCACCCTGCTGAAAGACTTTAGTAAAACCGCCACCACTAGCAGTCTGGCGGAACTGGCCCGCTCCGTCATGCAGGGTAGCGGTTATCTCGACCGGCTGAAGAATAGCCGCGACGAGGAAGACTCCGAGCGCCTCGAAAACCTGGAACAACTTTTGGCGGCAATCGAGGAATTCAGCGAAAAGAACCCCGAAGCGGGACTTTCGGAATTTTTGGAGCAGGTTTCACTGGTTTCCGACCTTGAGCAGGGAGAGTTCGGCCAGCCATCAGTCACCTTGATGACGCTACATGCCGCCAAAGGGCTTGAATTCAAGGTCGTATTCATGATTGGCATGGAGGAGCGCCTCTTTCCGCATGTGCGTTCTCTGGACGATCTGGACGGCATGGAAGAGGAGCGGCGCCTCTGTTATGGTGTCATGACCCGTGCTCGCGAGCGGCTCTACCTGCTGAATGCCCGCCGAAGATATCTGTTCGGCCAGGAACAGTGCAATCCTCCGTCGCGATTTTTGAAAGATATACCGGCGCAATTACTTAATGATTCGGGGGACACGGGCAGAGTTCCCAACCATTCAATGGTTGCCACCCCCTACCCCTCTGCTGCGGAGAGGAGCTCCTTTGCGACCTCAGGCCGAATGCGGGGCGCTGGCGCTGCTATTACCCGACCAGAAAACGCGGCTCCGGCTCACAATCTATCAGCTATTACCGATGCATTCGACGACGAAATTGAAATTGTTCCGGAACCACCGGAAGAGCAGGATGGCGTCTATCTCGGAATGCGCGTGAGGCATGGCAAGTTTGGCGTCGGCACCATTCGAAAAATTGAAGGTGATGGTGATGGACAGAAGGTGGTTGTCTGGTTTAATTCGGTTGGCCCCAAGAAACTGCTGCTTCGCTTTGCAGGGCTGGAGAGGGCATAAGACAGAGACAGGCTAACAGTGTAAAACAGATTTACGTCAATATTCCATGCAGATCCCGCCGGTGGTACCGCCAGGCAAAAGCCACTCCACGAAAATACCAGTCGATCAGAAAGACCGCCCACACGGCATAGAGAGAAAGGTGCAGCCAACTCGATGCCACCCATGATAGCGCCACCCGTATCCCCCACATGGCAACCAGCGTAACAATAAAGACGTAAAAAGTGTCTCCGGTGCCGCGCAGGCTGCCGGCATACACGAACGATAGTGCCAGCGGAATCTGGGCGAAGGCTACCAGCTTTAAAAACACGCTTCCCTTCTCAATCACGTCAGGGTCGTGACTGAAGAGACCGATCAAAAAGTTCGGCGCGAAGAAAAAAATGAGCGCCATAACGGTCATGACCACAACCGCCAGCCGTAGCGCCTCATTGTGGCTGATCCTGGCACGGCGGACCTTGCCGGCACCAAGGGACTGTCCCATCAGCGTTGCCGCAGCGATTCCCATACCGGCTCCCGGCATGAAGGAGAGTGATTCGATTGAAAGGCCAATCTGGTGAGCGGCATAGGCAGTTGTGCCGTACCCGATGATAAAACTGGAGTAGAACAACTGGCCGCTCTGCTGGGCAACCCGTTCCAAAGCCACTGGCCAGCCGACTTTCCAGATTCTCCCAAAGAGCCCGAAATCGGGGCGGCTGAATGTCAGATACTTTTTGCGCATGGCTTGAACCAACAGGTAGGAAAAGCCGACAAACTCGGAACTGTTGATGGCGATCGCCGCCCCTTTAACCCCCAGAGCCGGCATCCCGAATGTACCGTATATCAGCGGCCAAGCCAACAGTACATGCAGGACATTCACCAGGATGATTGCTTCCATCGGGGTGCGGGTGTCGCCCGTACCATGCATGATTGCCGAAAGGAGATTTAAGCCGGTAGTCCAGATCATCCAGAGGAACACCAGCCTGATATATTCGGCCGCCATCTCCTGGACACTGCCCGATGCACCCATCAGCCTGGCGATATCTCCCCCCCATCGAGAACCGGCCAGCGAGCAGAGCGCCGTCATCACCAAACCAACCAGACATGCCACTGAAGCTGCCCGCCCGGCATCTTTTCGCCGTCCGGCACCCCACAGATGTGAAATTACAACAGTAACACCTGTTGAGAGCCCCCAGAAAACCGTCATGGTGGTGACCATCAAAAGTTGGCCGAGTCCGGTAGCAGCAATTGCAGAGGCTCCAAGACCGCCAGTCAGAAAGACATCAACAATGGAGACCAGCCTTTGAAAAAGAGATGAGAGCAGGACCGGCAGTGAGAGGCGAAAAACATCGCGACGGATTGAGACCGGCTTACGGCGTTTCGTGGTAACGATGGCAATGGGGAGCAACATGACTCATTTATAAGACCGGGTAGCGGGAAGGTCAAGGTTTCCGGGCGCCATACCAGTATTATTTGTTAAGTAGGTATGGATAAAACAAAACAAAGTCCCCGCCAGAAGCGGGGACTTTGTCAGCAATGCAAGGCCGGCATACGTGGTGGTAATTCAGTATTCAGAGTCTGGTTTTGCAATCAGGCAAAAGGGTTTCTGATGGTTATTGTCTGATCACGACGTGGTCCTACCGATACCAGAACAATCGGGCAGCCGGCTAACTCTTCAAGGCGATGCACATACGCTTTGGCGGCTGCCGGAAGCTCTTCAAAGGTACTGGCAGAAGTAATGTCCTGTTTCCAGCCGGGAAGCTCTTCATAAACCGGCTGGCATTTTTCAAACAACTCCAACTGGGCGGGCAGGGTTTCCAGAGTCTTCCCGTCACACGTATAACCGGTGCAAACCTTGATGGTGTCAAATCCGGATAAGACATCGAGCTTTGTCAGGGCGATACCGGTCAGACCGTTAATCCGGACAGCATAGCGTACCACCATGGCATCGAACCAACCGCAGCGACGCGGGCGCCCAGTTGTAGCACCAAACTCGCCGCCAACCTGACGAAGCTCTTCACCAACACCATCCACCAGCTCGGTTGGAAAAGGGCCACTGCCGACGCGGGTCACATACGCTTTCGATATGCCGATGATTTCATGAATTTCACGGGGGCTGACGCCTGAACCGGTGCATGCACCACCGGAGCAGGTTGACGAAGAGGTAACGAAGGGATAGGTCCCGTGGTCGATATCAAGCAGTGTCCCCTGGGCTCCCTCAAAGAGGGCCTTTTTCCCGGCCGCGAGATCTTTGTTGAGGATTAAGGCGGTGTCGGCGACGTAGCGTCGCAGGACATCAGCATACCCCTGATACTCGGCAAAAATCTCGTCATAGTTACATGGAGGCTCTCCCAGAAATTTCTCCAGCAGAAAATTCTTCTCCACCAGGAATTCTTTCAGCTTGCGGGCAAATGTGTCGGAGTCAATCAGGTCCATCAGACGGATTCCGCGGCGGCCGATTTTGTCTTCATAACAGGGACCAATACCGCGGCCGGTGGTGCCGATCTTCTTATCACCGCTTTTAGCTTCACGGGCGATATCAATCCGCTTGTGGTATGGCATGATAATATGCATTGATTCTGACAGCAGCAGGCAGGCATCATCCTTAATCCGGCCCGACTCCTTGAGTTTGGTGATCTCTCTGATGAACACCTCAGGGTCGAGGACCACGCCATTTCCGATAATGCAGCGCTTCCCCTCATGCAAAATACCGGACGGAATCAAATGCAGGACAACCTTCTCGCTGCCGACAACGAGAGTGTGTCCGGCGTTATTCCCCCCCTGATAGCGGACGACGTCGTCTGCATGCTCAGTGTAAATATCAACGACCTTACCCTTACCCTCGTCGCCCCATTGGGCCCCTACAACAACTACGTTTGCCATGTTCAGTTTTCTCCCTGGCTTTCTTCGATATAATTCATAAGTCCCGGTTGGGTGATCATACTACTCTTGATCGGAATCGTACAGCCATCAACGCTACGGACTGCCTGGTACGGTTCCTGAGTGCCGCCGATAACAAGCATGCAGCGAATGTTCATTTTCTTTGCATATTCCAGTGATTGGGAATAGTCACGGCGAATAATGTCCCGAGCCGTTGTATACCCCTGTGAGCGGAGCTGGCGGGCAATCTTCAATACGTTCCGCCGGTCCTGGCAGGTGTTAAACAGCAAAAAATCTGTTGCGGCGCACCCTTGCAATTCCGGTCGGCGTTCGATCGTCTGGAGCAGGTTAAGCAGATTGAACGTAAACCCGGTGGCTGGCGCATCAAATCCGTACCGGCCTGTCAGATTGTCGTAGCGGCCACCACTGCAGACCGGTTCACCAAAGCCGGTGACGAAACCTTCAAAGGTAATCCCGGAGTGATAATCAAGACCCCGCGTTTCACCCAGATCGATCGAAAGAAAATCTGTAACACCGTGAATATCAAGAATTTCCAAAACTTGCTGCAAATTATCAAGAGCGGCGAGCGAACGAAGGTTGGTCACAATCCCATGAGCCGTTTTCAGCACATCCCGCCCTCCAAACAATCGTGGCAGTGCACTTATTTCGCGGGCAGAGTCAGCGGAAACGGTATGTTCATCAAGCAAGGACGCCACCGCAGAACTGTCCTTTCGTGACACCGCTTCACGCAATTGTCGGAGCGGTTCGCCATCTAAACCGGAAGCCTGGAAAACGCCCTGGCAGAATTCAACTTGTCCGAGATCAATGGTGAAGTTGTCCAATCCCAGAACCTGCATGGCTTCAATAGCCATGACAATCATTTCGGCGTCAGCCTCAGGCGAGTCAAGCCCAATCAGCTCAACTCCGGTCTGGAATATCTCACGGCTGCGACCTGCCTGAATCTCAGTCTGGCGTAACACCCGTTCGTTGTAGCTGATTCGATGCGGCAGTGGCAGGCTTGTCATACGCGTAGCCGCGATGCGAGCTATCTGAGGGGTTATATCAGGAGGGAGCGCAAGAAGTCGGCCTGACTGCCGGTCATCAAAACGGTAGGTTTTACCTTTAAGCTCGTCGCCCATGCCGGTGGCCAGCACATCTTCATACTCCAGGCGGGGAGTAATAATGCGCCGAAACCCCCATAATTCAAATACGCGCAACAGACGGCTTTCAATAGAACCGATTTTCGCAGCCGCTTCCGGCAGGAAATCACTTACGCCCCGTGGAAGCGCTATATCGCTGGGTGAATGTATCATGCATTTTTTCCGGGTGTGCATTAGTACACCGGTACGAATCAGTGCCATAGTACCTACTGCATCCCCTTGAACAACTACATTCACACCAATTAATGGTTCTCCATCATTAGCGGCCTTTACATT
>JAQUCQ010000060.1 GCA_028686145.1 Desulfuromonadaceae bacterium
CGCCGATCCGGTGAACGAAATGCCCTCGATTGTCTTCTGGCTGCTTGGCTCGCTCAACAACGCATCAAACAGGGACATGGCCGTTGTCGGGCCGATCATCATCAGCGGCATCACGGTGCTGCTCCTGATCCGCTGGCGGATCAACCTGCTCGCCATGGGTGAAGAAGACGCCAGGGCGCTCGGCGTCGATACCGGCCGCATCAGGGCGACTGTCATCCTCAGCGCAACCATGATCTCGGCCGCGGCCGTGTCCATCGGCGGCATCATCGGCTGGATCGGGCTGGTAATTCCCCACATCGGCAGAATTCTGGCCGGCCCGGACAATAAGGTCCTGCTGCCGGTAACGGTGCTGGTGGGCGCCTCGTACCTGGTTGCGGTTGATACCATCGCCAGGACGGCAATGGAGATGGAGATACCGATCGGCATCCTCACCGCCCTGGTGGGCGCGCCCATTTTCGCCTACCTGCTGCGAAAAAACCGCTCGGGGTGGTAGCTCATGAGTCACCTTCTAACCGTAGATAACCTTACCTTCAGCTATCCCGGAGTCACTGACCGACCGATCTTCCATGAGGTATCCTTTTCGGTCGGAGCGAGCGATGTGTTCTGCCTGCTGGGTCCCAACGGCACCGGCAAATCCACCCTCCTCAAGTGCGTTTGCAATGTGCTCCAGGGGTGGCACGGCACCATCCGTCTCAGGCAAAGGGATATTTCCAGCATGAGGCCGGCCGATGTGGCCAAAGGGATTGCCTATGTCCCGCAGAACCAAGCATCGGCCTTTCCGTTCCTGGTGCAGGACATCGTGGTAATGGGCCGGGCGCCCCATCTCACCGTATTCTCCTCGCCATCCCGGCGGGACCGGGAGATTGCCTTCACGGCAATGGCAACGGTCGGCATTCTCCACCTGGCGGAGCGGCCCTGCACCATGCTCAGCGGCGGCGAATGGCAACTCACCCTTATCGCGCGGGCCCTGGCCCAGGAACCGCGGATCATGGTCCTCGACGAGCCAACCTCCCATCTCGACATGGGCAACCAGGTGCGGATCCTGCGGGTGATACGCTCCCTCGCCGAGCAGGGACTCGGCATCATCATGGCGTCCCATTTTCCCGACCATGCCTTTATCGCCGCAACAGAAGCGGCAATTCTCGACAGCGGCCGGATGATCCGCAAGGGCGTTCCGGATGATGTCATTACCGCCGAAAACCTGGGAAAGGCCTACGGCATTGAGGTCAAGGTGCTGCAGGTAGGCGAAGGCGTCAATCGGAAGGCGTGCTTTCCCACCTTGCAGAACTCGTAACAAACCATTCTCCCCTCCCGCACCGGGCGGGGAACGTATCCAGAACCTTCCGTATCTGCCGAAAAGTGAATAGTATATATATTTTCAGCCATGTGACACTTGTCTGCACGCAAAGGAGATGCTTCCCATGAAAAA
This sequence comes from Desulfuromonadaceae bacterium, assembly GCA_028686145.1. Taxonomy (GTDB): domain Bacteria; phylum Desulfobacterota; class Desulfuromonadia; order Geobacterales; family Pseudopelobacteraceae; genus JACRCG01. The sequence goes on from JAQUCQ010000060.1 coordinate 1,430, forward strand.
CGGTCCCGGAATTTTTCTCGCAGCACTTTTCATCGCCCTGCTGGCCTGGCCCACCCTGTCTTCGGCGCTGACCATCGGCGGCGCGGTCCGGCAACCGCTCAATCTCGCCACCGATGACCTGGCGCGGTATGACTCGGTGGAGGTAAGACTCAACGACCTGACCCGGGACAAGCGTTTCAATGGTGTTTTCATGTTCCGGGGGGTTCCGCTGCGCAACCTGCTGGAGATTGCCGCAATTGCCAAGGAAGGACCGGGCTTCGGCAAATCGACTGATCTGGCGATCGTGGTCCGCAACCGGGAAGGCAAGAGAACCGTGCTTTCCTGGGGAGAGGTATTCTATCGGAATCCCTCGAATGTGGTAATCGCCTATGCGGCGCAACCCATCACCCCCCACCATGAAAGCAGCTGCGTGAAGTGCCACCCGGCTAAATTCTATCAGCCGGTGCTGGACAAGCTGCAGAGAAAGATAACCTACCCGAAACTGGTCCTTACCGATGATTTCTACTCGGATCGCAGCCTGGAAGACATTGTCAGTATCGAGGTGGTCGATATCAAGAGCAACAGTGTGAAGAAAAAAACCGCCACCTCCGGTACGGATAGCTTTACCATTACCGGCATCTCGGGCAAAAGCAGCCGAATCACCGCCCTGCCGGACTCGCCCCGGGTCCCGGTGACCTTCAAGGAAGTGGGTGACGGCCGGGGCTGGCACGGCATCAGAGACTACACCGGGGTTCCGCTGCGCGAGGTACTGCGCACCGTCGACGACCTCCGGGAGATGGACAGGGTGTTGCTGCTGACCTCGAAAGACGGCTACCGCGCCGCGTTCTCGTTCGGCGAGGTATTCCTGAACCCTCTCGGCGAACGGCTCGTCATTGCCGAATCGAAAGGGGCTGCTGCCGGGGAGAAAAACTACACCCTCGTCACCCCGGATGACCAGGCCGCCGACCGGATGCTGAAAACCATCGACACGATCGAGATCCTGTCCCTGAAGGAAGAGCCGAAAGTCTACGTCATCAGCGTCGGTTGCGGCGACCCGAACCTCATTACCCTGGAAGCGATTTCCGCCATGGGCAAGGCGGACACCTTCATCACCTCGGAAGGGACCGCGCAAAAGTTCGCCCGCTTTATGGCAGGCAAACCGATCCTGTTCGACCAAATGGGCAATTTTGAACCGATCTTCCGCAAGAACAATCCCGGCCTTTCTCCGGCAGACATGAAAAAGAAACTGGCTGCGCAGCGCGCCGCCGACATGAAAAAGATCCGCGACGCCCTGGCCGCCGGCAAGAGCATCGCGCTGCTCGATCACGGTGACCCGACCATCTATGGCGGCTGGCAGCATTGGATCGAACCTGAAGTGGCTGGCCGCTTCCAGGTGATAACGGGAATAAGTGCCTACAATGCCGCCAATGCCATGTTTGCCAACGACAAGGTGTTCACCGGCATCAGTACCTTTGACGGCGGCAAACAGGACAATCTGCTCTGCAACAAGGGCTCGGCAATCCTCAGCGCGCCCCGCAGTCTCGCGGCAAATGAAAGGCTGCTTAAAGAGATCGCCAATAGCGGCGATACCCTCGCCATATTCATGGGGCTGGGAGACATGGATACCCTGGAGCCGCTGCTGAAAAAGTACTATTCGGCAACGTCGCCGGTTGCCATAGCGTACAAAGCAGGCTATGCGAATGAATCGCATCTTGTCAGGACCACCCTCGGTGATCTCCGCACGGTAGCGGAAGCAAATGGCGAGAAGATGGTTGGCATGATCTACGTGGGAAGCTGCCTGGGAGGGAAATAAACTGATGCGGAAAACCAGAACCTTGCTGTGGCGCGGTCTGCAGCGACATGCCGGCGTCACCGTTCTCCTCGCGACTGTTCTTTTCAGCAGCGCATGCACACATGAACCCGCCCTCCGCCATTCGCCGCCAACGCCTTCGCGCCTGGCGGCTATCGAACGGCAGATCAATGGCTATACCCCAGATCCGCGCTATCCGGACGACCCCTTTGTCCTGACAACGATACGGGAAGCGCTGCGCGGCGCGCGGGAACGAAACGGCGGAATCGGCGCCTGCCTGGTTGAAAGGGCAACCGGCAGAATCGTGGAAGTGGGGCATAACAGCCAGTACGAACCCTACTTCCGCAGCGACCTGCACGCGGAGATGGACCTGCTGACCCGCTACGAGGAAAAAATGCGGATAACCAGGTCGCGCAATCCGGACGAACCCACCTACCGTGACCCGCGCAGGATGCAGGGGTTCGTATTGTACTCGTCGCTGGAGCCCTGTCCCATGTGCCTTACCCGCATCATCAACGCCGGCGTGAAAGAAGTGTACTATGCCGCACCGGATGTCGATGGCGGAATGGCTCGCCGCTTCGACGAACTGCCGCCCTTCTGGAAGGACATGGCTCGGGACATGGTTATCGCCCCGGCACGCTGTTCGCCGGAACTCAAAAAGCTTGCCGCAGACCTGTTCCGTCCCATGCTACCGTAGGAAACTCCCCCACCACGAACAAAGGCCCGTTCCCTTTCGGAAACGGGCCTTCCTCTTTCCCCCGCCTATCCCCGTCGTTTCCGATACATGCACGCTGAGCCCGGCCAAGGTCTTGCCGGAAGTTTTTTCGGCAAGCAGTGCGGGCAGCACCCTTGCTGTCAAATCGGCCCAGCATGCCTTGTCCCTGAAGAAACGGCTGACGGTCACCCGCATGAGATCGGCCAGACCGTCGGCTTCCCGGGAGTCTTCTTTCAGACGACTCAGATAGGATGCGTAATCGTCAAGGCCGAATTCCGTTATCCGCTGATTGATGCGGTGCCGGGCAGATCGCCTGCGGTATTTGCGCCATTTCAGGCCGAGCAGAGGGCAGACCTGGCGCAGAAAGTGGTCATATTCCACTACAGTTTCCTTTAACCGACTTGCGCGAATTTCAAAACGTCATGCGTAAAGGGCGAAGCCCGGCGTCCCTAACCCGCTTATTTCATAGTCTTCTTCCAAGACCTGCCAGGTTTTTGGAAACCTGGCAGGTCTTGCACACTTTTTCCTCAAATCATGGCAGGTGGGTGAAAAAGCGCTCCCAACGCGGCTTGAATTTATTATTGCTGTCAAGTGAAATGACTACGGATGTAGCCTGACCGACAATGCGAGATCGCTCGACAAAGCCGATATATCTTGAGTCCGCACTGTTATCACGATTATCACCCATCATATAATATTTGCCATCAGGAATAGTCACTGGATCGAATGAACGAAGCGCTAGCCGCTGAGGTGTGATCATAACAGGATGTCGCATGTCGCTCAGATTCTCCGTAAAGTAGAAGTGATTCGTGCCCGTACTCAATGAAGGATCATTTGTTGCCAAGGAATTGATTGGTTCATACTGTATCTTTTCACCGTTGAGGATAAGCTGATCATTCTGCATCGCTAAAGAATCACCAGGGATCCCGACAACTCTTTTAACCAAGCGTTTGCCATCTTGAGGGGAATAAAAAACCACGATGTCTCCTCTTTTGGGGGCACCCCACTCGGCGATATGCACTGTTGTGTATGGGATCTTCAGGTCATACGCCAGTTTGTTCACGAATATTCTGTCCCCTTCCAAAATGGTAGGCTTCATAGAGCCGGTGGGTACGATATTCCAATCAGCAATGGCCGACTTAAAAGAGGTTGCAATAATCAGCACAACAAAAAATGAGTAACCCCATCCCTTCCAAAACATTTTCAGATTTGTCTTCCAGGATTTTTTCACTTTATGCTCCGTTAAAAGGATATGCGAACACAAGGCTGACCGGCTCGGTTGTTAGGGGCCGGTCTAGCCGCGAGTTGACCCCTTTGTTTTCCGCTGCTTGTTACATCTCTAAGGCTATCTAACGTGTCGCTAGTTTGAATATCATAGTGAAATTGAAGATGAATTACACAGGGTAGTTTTGCTAATCGATCTCGGTTTAAAACATATTGTTATTGACGCAGGATTAGCGGCAAAGTGTTTTACGTATAATTTTTTGCTTTTTAAAGCTGTGACCAACTTAATTGTATTGATATCAATAAAGGTGAATATTAAATGCAGCAGCTGCAAGGCAACAATTTCTCTTTCATTTAAGACGAAAGTTTCACTTTGATTATAATTGTTGCCATATATTTTTTTGCAAATATTCGATAATATTATATAATCATTGTCACGTTTAAATTTCTTAGTTGTAAGTATAACTTCAGGGTTATTCTTAGGTGCGACTAGCTGCACAGCAAGTGCTTTATAGTTCTTTGACTTACACATTTGTTCTATACTAATTATATCGTCATTTGATAATTTATTTAATACCGCTATCATGTTCTCCGTATTCAAAAGATTCTTGTTTTTTAACGGTAGAGGATCTAAAATATGCTTAAGCCTCTCCCTGTATAAGGCAGTCTTTAAGAAATCGAATAGTTTTGGAAATTCCTTAACAGCAACTATTCGCATATCATATTTTGACATAATGTCGGCAAGCAGAGTATCATTAGAATCTAAATCAAATATATCAAAGAAAAACTTCTTCATTTGATCTGTCAATGTTGTGCTTGCAGTACTAACACGCCCACAAACAAAAACCTTTACATATAGATATTCCATTATTGATCGATGTGCAAACTTGAAATTACCAAAAGCATCTCTATTTAACAACGATCTTCCAGTTAGTTGCCATTTTTTCAGTGGTATTTTATGCTTCGCACACAAGTTCATTACTTCATCAAGAGATATTTTTTCCATGTTTCTTCTAAGGCTATTATCATAGATATCTTTGGATAATATTTCAGAAGCATGTGCTAAATACACTTTGTTAGCCCAATGTTTTTCTCTCTCTAGCCACGCGTCTATCATAAGTTCATAAATTTCATATAATTTTGACACCGTTATACCAGCGGAGATAATATCTGGTATGTGGGCTAAGAGCATAGGTCTTACATACAAATACGGTATTTTGCCTACTATTTGTTGGGCAATCTTTCTCTTTTGATTTTCCCAAAAAGGAAATCTTCTCTTAATGTAGATATCAACGTCCTTGTCGTCAAATGGTGAAATGTATACCTTCCAAAACTTATATTCAGCAGCAAGGCCTGCCTGTCTTGGTCCTAAATGAAAGGTGCCTGTTTCAACGGGGATTTCTTCTTCAGAGAGAAAAAATTGAGTACGACTGCTAATAACTACTTTTCTAAAATTCTTACATGTTTGCATTAGCTGTAATAGTCGCTGATGATGATCTTGAATTGCTTTGATGTCTTCGTCTAATGCATCAAGAAAGATCACATAGTTTTGTTTATCATTCACAGCTTCTATGTCTTTATCAATTTCATTAACACTTAACGGAAAGAGAAGCACCTTGGTAACATTACTATTTTTTTTGTTGTTGTAGATTGTATAATTAATCATAAAGGATGTTTTACCCATGCCTGAATCTGCAAGTATAAGTAAGTATTTATGCGGATTGCTAGTATTTAAAAACACGTCAATATTTTTAAACATATCTTCTTTAGTAGCAACTAGGGCATGACGAATTTCGGCTTCTTGTGCTGGGTCAACATTGGAACATTTAGGTTTTATGAAATACTTGGTAGAGCTTTCTATTGTTTGTTGGTCATAGTAAACTAAAGCAGGTATTTTGTTATATAAGGCAGCAATTTTTCTTTTTTTGCACCATGGCAGTAATAAGTATTGTAACGTAAAAGTTATCACCGCCGTACAAAGAGAAGCTAGAGCAATAAGATTCTCGTACTTGAAGATATATGTTTTCATGATTGGAGCATCCTAGGTGTGTTTGGGGACAGATTATTTTTGTTAAACGTCTTAGGGGATGACCGGCTCAACAGGGCTGAGGGTGTGCGAGGCTCACCGCACCACCCGATGGTTATTTGTTAAAAAGGTATGTCCTCCCAGCTGACCTCTGTGCTAATTTTCACCTCTGTTGAGAAACAAGTTTTATCGACATGGAGGTCAATACGCATCGTGCCTTGGATGGTATAAGAGTCCTTTTTCGAGTCCTCCCTCCACGAGTAGGCCATTACTTTTTTTGCCTTGATATCCAGTGGCAGCCAGTCGTTGACTGGTATGGCATTAAAATCTGGCTTTACAATATGTCTAAGATTGTAGGGTTTCTTGTCAGCTTTAGTGCACTTGCACTTTTTATCTTCATAAAATATTTCCCAGCCCGGACCTGAGTACAGGTAAATCGAGTGAATACCGGTAAGTGGAGCATCTGTTATATTATGAAGCTCTATCTTAAAGTTCAAAATTGCAGTGTCGCTGTGTTCGGTCCTGTCGATATATGAACTGGAAATAGTGACATCGGTTTTGATTGGGGTGCTTTTTCTGTTTATTACTTCTTCCTTTGCCCATTTAAGCCTTTCGATAAGTTCCTTTTTCAAGTTAGTTATTGATCTTTTGTAGATAATGTGTGGCCTGTGGAGAAAGTCGAAGGGAATATCCTTAGCATCGTTCGTAAGAAGCAATACAAGTTTTTTGCGTGCGTCTGCGTATCCCACCTCATAGAACACATTTGCGTTTCTGCCTGACATGTCTGCAATTATCAGATCTGCTTTTTCGATCTCTTTGTATATTTTTTCGAGCATATTTGAATCAAAGATTTGGTCATCAAGTCTTTCTGCCTTGATGCCGACTTCCTTTGCCGCTTCTTGAATTCCAAGTCGGTATACATCATCATACGCTTTATCGAAAGGCATCAGCACGAAGGCTAAGAAATCTTCTGACATGGGCTACCTCATTTTATTATTCAAATAACGGCTGAGAGCGCAGCGGCGGGCGCGGGCTTATTCGCGACCAACCGTCTGCCGCGCTTGGTTGAACCTTCTTACCACTTTGGCTAGAGATACTTCCATTGGTTTAACAATTGGCAGCTTCAACTAGAGCGTAAGTAAGTCTATCTGCAAGATTCGCAAATTCTCTGGCGTGTTCTGGCAAAAGATTTTCTCGGTCATGTGCTGCCCGATTCCGTAATAGCCTAAGCTCCTGATATGCAGAAACGAGTTGTGGTGGGAAGTTGGGATCGTAGTCGAGGTGTCCAGTTATAGTTTGATTGGAAAGAGGACGTTCAAACCCCCTGCATTTGAAATAAAAGTCCAAAGTTCGTTCAACGTTTCGCCAACTTTCCAAAATTGCAGCATTTGGTGACAGCTCCGAAAGCTTATCAATTAGCTCATTTCTGGTCTTGGGTAAAGGCTCCGGTTGCACTTCAGCGGGCAACTCCCGTCTGGTCTTGGTTTCATCTTTAATGGTGTCCATGACGGCTTCGATTCTTTCAAGTTCCTTTCCGAAATCGACTTCTAGATCCTTATATTTGAGCTTTCGAATACCCGGTAGTAACTCAGTCAAGGGTTTACGCAAAACCAATATGACTATTAACAGAGACACTGGCCAAGCTAGCGAACCTATAATCGTTGCTGCGAATGTGAGCAAGTCCATTGCTTATCCTTCTTTATGAATGATGTTCAACTACTTATTACTTGTTCTCCGCAAGTCGAAGTTGTAGGTATTTCGATAGTCCATCGAGGTCTGGAAAGACTGATGCGTGATTAATACCGAAAAGCATAAGCTCTCGCCGAATTTCCTCACGGGCTGATCTGAGGACCTTGTATTTCGCTACTCGTTTATTCTTCAGCAACGTATTGAGCGGTTTTTTTGGGTCAGACTGTATTGTAAAAACGCCATTCTGTGAACGAATTCGGTTGGTGACGTGCGGTAGTTTTACAATACCAACTTTTGTGCAGGAAAATGGGTCTGGGTGCTCCTTTGTATCTATAAAGTTCGATTTGATTGTGAGCCAGTAAAAAGCAGCATCTCCAACAAACTTGGGATTATCGATTTTGGCCTTAGCTATCTCATTTTCTGTAATAGGATCACCAACAGCAAAGAAAAGAGCGATCAAAGGATTTGTTGTCCAATCGAGAAGTCTAGTCGGCAGTCCATGATGTTGAGCAAGGGCAAGCCACTCCCAATTATCGGCAGGAGTTGGATGAATAATAGCTCTTCCGTGGTTTTTGAACCGTTCAAATATCGATTTTTCGTCATGGTAATTAAGACACAAGAAAAGCTCTTGGCCTTTCGGGTTAAATACTCGGCCTACTTTGGGAATCAGAGAAAAGTAGTCACAGGATTCTCCCCTAAAAAAGTACCTCTCATCCGGTGATGTGCCGGAAACAATTTTCCTAAAATCTTCGAATGAAGATATCTCGCCAGAAAATTTCATGGATCGTTCCTTTCTTCTGTTCAACGGTTCGGGAGATCACCTGACGGGTTTTGGGTCAGGTGCATCTTCCTGGTTATGCGCTATCTCTTTCCGGTTTTTGTTTTTTAGGATTTGTTTTTTCTGAATCGGTGGTTGCTCTTCTGAGATTGATGATTTGGTGCAGGGTAATGATTCTACAATGTTTCGCACCGCCTCTGATAACTTGCCAGTCATTTCAATGCTGGCCCCGTGTAACTCCGTCGATCTCATTAGCGCCTTCATAACTTTCATGATTATTAAAAATAGGAAGGTAGTGACTAAAATGCAGGAGGTCCAAACCATGATAAATACACTCTGCCGAGTAACGGGTTCTGACGAGATAATCTCTCGTAAAAGTAGTGCTAACGCTCCGAGATTGCTCAACCAAAGAACCAGACGAGCAATAATATTTTTGACTGCTTCTTGGATTTCTTCCATGTTTTCGCATGTTGGGCTTTAATTGTTATCCAAGTGATCAATGCGCCAAACGCACAGGAAATTGTTAATTGGACTATTGTTATTGCCCAACTCGTTTCATTGCTTGTCAATGCCATTTTTATTTTCCTTTATCTTCGAGCATAACGGTTAGGGATATCACCTGGCGGTTGTTGGTCAGGTGCATCTTCCTGGTTGGGATGTAATTTAGCTATCACTAAACTAATCTCTTGAGCAGTGTGAAGAGGTTCTTCAATTGGCCACCTTTATCAAAAAACAGAAACCAGATAGAGATGACAAGTAAAAGCAGTCCATAAAATGTAATTTCGATGGCGTATCTTCCCATGCCCTGAGCAAACATAAAATTTATAGGCAATTTCTTTATTCCATATTTGCTGAATCCTTCCTGTCCCTTACAAAGCAGATACATTGAGAATGGCAACCCGATAAGCAAAATGGCAAGCGTGAATATGGTGAAAGTTGTTATATTGAGCCATCCATGGAGTTGCATGTAGTCCTCAAGATTTTGTGTGTAATTCGTTTGTTTAGTTGCACAACGGCTTGGGAGAACACCGGCGGTTTTAGGCCGGTGCTTCTTCCTGGTTGGAAACTCGATTTTTTTCTGTTTTTCTGCAGGCTTGTTTCAGGGCGCGAACTAAACCTACGCTCTCTCTCCGAATAGTTCATCAAACTGTGCAATGGCTTTTTGGGCTTCTCTAATGATGGATTCTAGCAGTGTACGGTATGAACTGGCGTCGAGAATTTTATCAGCCACTGCCACCCCCTCGGCACTGAGAAAAGTTCCTACCGTTTTCCTTAATGGAAGGCACGGCATGACCGTAGGTTGATTTTTGCCGATAACCAATCGTAATGAGTCAATTGCATGGGCTCGATACAGCAGACAGAGCGTTCCAATAGCCTGATGTTCATCGCGCAGCCGTCTAAATTCCTGCCTTGAGGCCTCTGACAACAAATCGGCTTTTCTGAATATTCGTGAGTTGATTGGCTCAGTGTACTCTAATAGCGGGTCGGTTTCTTTCGCGATCTCGTTGACAAAGTAGTGTGAAAACCATCGTTCGGCGAACAATGCTTGGAATTCTGTCCACGACAGAAGGCGTACATTTAAAGACTCGGCCGCTATTAAGGCTCCCTTCTGGAATCCTGCTGTAGAAATAATAGCGCCCCAGTTGGCACCGGAGTCTCCGACGACTGTCCGAAATGCGTGGACTATGGTCTGAGGCACGCGCGCACGCCATCGTTTGCACTCGATGAGATAAGTCTGAGTAGGTGTAGCTGTGGGATCGTGAGCCCATACGTCAATAGAGACTTCGCCGCGTACAGTCTGTATGGTCTTTTCTACTGCCGTTGTTACGCCAGCCTCGCGTAGTATTTGTGCAACCACGTTCTGAAGATCTCGCCATGATGAAGGTTCGATGGCTTCAATCATAATATCCTCGGAAATTTTGGAAGGGTCAGATTTTGAAAGCAGTGGGCTAATGCTGCCACACCTAGGCTCGATTTTCAGCAGAGTAGCCCCACAGGGTTAGGTCTACATTTTACATAAAGTGTGGAATGTAGACCTGACCCTTTCTGCCTCAACAAGGTCTGGCCCATTATGGGGTACATTTTACAAATAGTGCATTGTATTTCTGATTAAAGTGCTCGTCGTTATCATTCAGATATTTTGAAAATCCTGTTGTATGACTAATCTGCAAAATGTCATCTGTGCAAAGTGTGTGCTGAGTTATTAGCAGTAGTGATATGTTATCCATAAATTCTCGAACCTTCTCCTCTTGAAGAATGTAAAAAATATATTGCATAATTAATTTACTGTATTGTTTATATCCATTGTCATTGTATTCAAATTTAAAGTATTCCATGGGTTCTCGAAGATTCCGACTAATAAATTCCCAATCTCCTGTTATGCCATCTCTGTCCATAGTCGAATCAGGGCTCTCAATATAATTTGGAATTTCACAAGCAGCATCATGTGTCGACTTATCAAAAATATTTTGAGCACACAAACCTGCTAAAAGTATTATGTTAATTTTGTTTAGGTACTCGCAATCGCGTTCTTTGCTTGGCCGATTAGGTTTTAAATGAATGCCTCCCTTCCAGTCTTCCGTGTTTACATGATCAGAATATGTTGAGGCATCTAATGTTATTGATTGAATAATGACATCGTCAGGGAATAATAGCGCCATTACTAGATGGCCCGCCTCGTGATATGTGTCTTTGTTCTTCATTTCGGTTGTTTCCTCGTGTGCTGCCCAGTTGTTTCA
>JAQUCQ010000406.1 GCA_028686145.1 Desulfuromonadaceae bacterium
TCACTGCTGTACGTCCGGCAACTGCCGGAGAGATATCTGCCCGTGAACCGGCTTGATTTTCGTACAGACTGAAAAGCACGCCTCTCTCCTGAGTTATTACAAGCACCTCTGCATGAAGATCACTTCAGACTGGTAATATAGCTGCGGACCCCCTCCAGTATGCCTTCAGCAACCATCTGCTGATAAACGGGATCTTTGAGACGAGATTCTTCGGTAGCGTTTGAAAGAAAGGCGGTTTCAACCAGGATGCTCGGCATGGCTGCTCCTATTAACACATAGAAAGGACCCTGCTTGACCCCCAGGTTTTTCACATCGCTGTGGTGGGTACGGATTTTTTTATGGAGTGCCTTTTGAACTTCATCGGCCAGGTGTGCCGAATCGTTTAATTTATAGTTTGCCATCAGATCAAACAGAACTGCCTGCAACATACTGACCTTATCAAGAGTCGTTCCGTTCTCCTTGGCGGCCAATTGCGCCACTTTGTCGGTCTTGGCCAGATTAAGGTAGTACGTTTCAATACCGGCCGCAGAGTGGTTTGGTGCAGCGTTGGCATGCACTGAAAGGAACAGGTCGGCGCCTACTTTGTTGGCGATAGCCGTGCGTTCCTCCAGCGGGATAAATATATCGGTCGAGCGCGTCATAACGACATCCACCCCCAGCTCATCCCGGAGCAGTTCCCTCAACCTGAGCCCGATTGCCAAAACGACGTCCTTTTCCTGGATACCACTTGGACCAACGGCACCCGGATCGTGCCCACCATGGCCGGGATCAACCACAATCCGCCTGATTTTTGACACACTCGGCATTTTTGAGCGCCTGGATTCCTTTTCTACGACAGCAGAAGGTTGCTCACTTTTCAGATTGACGTCCCGTTCAGGAGCAGCACTGATTGTCTGATCAAGACGCGCTATCTCTGTCGGTCGTCCCCCGCGGACATCAATCACCAATCGCGTCGGATTGGACAGAGAAAATATTTTATAATCTTTTATATTTTCGGTATCAAGCACCACCCTCACCACATCAGGCCTGTACTGTCCAGCCCGGGCATCCTTCAACAAGCCATCTTCAATAGTTATATTCCTGACATTTTTCCCCAGACGTGTCTGTTTCAAATCAATATAGACCCTACCAGGCTTTCCGGGAGCGCATTTACCGAGTTCATGAGCATCCCATGTCACATCTCGATCAAGTTCCAGTGAAATCCGGGTGTAATCAGGGTTCGACCAGTGTTTCATCTCATTGAGAACAGCAAGTCGGCCTGAAGTAGCTGATGCTTGTTCCACGACAATACCCTTGTTGTGTCTGGCGGCAAAAGACGGAAGCGGCGCCATCAGACAAGGTATCAGGAAAAACGTCATTATTTGGAAGAATCGATTCATAGGGTCGCTTTATTGTAATAGGGTCGCTTTGAAAGAGTCCTGTGCCTTTTAACAGAAATATCGATATGTTTCAAGTAATTAGGAATTGGGCATCAATCTGTATACACTTTTCAGCTCCCAACTCTTCACTCCTTCTTTCCAAACGTCTTTCCGCCATGCGCACCCGATCCGTTTTTTTTAAACGTCTTGGGTGGAGCATTTTTTACTACGATCAGGGAATCACCAAGCTTGGCTCCATTCAGAAGATCAATTGCCTCCCGTGCCTCTTCTTCGGTTGACATCCTGACGTACCCACACCCTCTAAATTCTCCGGAGTCGGGATCGACGACCAAATGAACAGACGTAACAGTACCCACTACAGAGAACAGTTTTCGCATCTCATCTTCCGTGACAGCAGCGGAAACATGCCCCACATAAACTTCAACGCCCATTTATAGTTTCCTTTTCGTGTAATCCGGCGTGCTCAGTGACTGTTCATCAAATAACATCAGAATTTTATCAACATTCACCCCGTGTCACACCATCCGTTTCAGTTCATCAAGCAGGTTGAGCGCTTCCAGTGGCGTCAGAGTGGAGATATTCAGTTTTTTCAGACGCTGGCGCAACTGATCCTCGCTTGTTTCAAATAGCGAGAACTGGGGTGACGGTTCACGAAGCGGTTTTTTGCTGCTCTTGGCCAAGCGCGGGGCACCCTCTTCAAACTCGCCGTTCTCGAGGTTACGCAGAATTTCTTTGGCCCGTTCAATCACGTCAGCCGGCATACCTGCGAGACGAGCCACCTGGATGCCGTAGGAATGGGAAGCACCGCCAGGGATAATGGTGCGAAGGAAGATAACCTGGTCGTTCCATTCACGCACGGCAACCGTGAAGTTTTTGATCCTGTCGCGGGTAACAGCCAACTCGGTAAGTTCATGGTAATGGGTGGCAAAGAGGGTGCGACTGCGACACGTGGGAGTGTCATGAATGTATTCAGCCACTGCCCAGGCGATGGAAACGCCGTCAAAGGTCGAGGTGCCACGACCAATTTCATCCATGATAATCAGGCTCCGGGGAGTGGCGTTGCGGAGAATCCCGGCAGCTTCCATCATCTCCAGCATGAAGGTCGACTGGCCGCGGGCCAGATTATCGCCAGCACCGACGCGGGTGAAAATACGGTCAGCAATACCGATGCGCGCCTCCGTGGCCGGAACGAAGCTGCCGGCCTGAGCCATCAGCGTGATCAACGCCACTTGCCGCATATAAGTCGATTTACCGGCCATATTTGGTCCGGTAATCATCAACAACTGGTTACTCTCGGAATCAAGCAGGGTATCGTTCGGTACGAAGCGCTCCCCCAGCTTCATCGCCTCGATCACCGGGTGGCGACCATCGCGAATGTCGATAATATCAGATTCATCTACCAGCGGCTTGCAGTAGTTACGCTCAGCGGCCACCGTTGCCAGCGAAAGAAGCACATCAAGAATCGCCAGACTATCGGCCGTCCGGGCAATCCGTTCGGCCTGACCGGCTACCAGTTCGCGGATTTCCTGAAACAGGGTAAACTCCAGATTACAGATCCGCTCTTCTGCCCCCAAC
>JAQUCQ010000407.1 GCA_028686145.1 Desulfuromonadaceae bacterium
CTCTTCATAAACGGCTTCAACGCAAGGACACCAAGACGCGAAGACGCAAGTAAAAATCAAGGGAAAACAGATCGTTAGAGGTTAAACCATAAAGCTTTCTGCCTTTCCTGGCGTCTATGCACCCTCGCGTCTTTGCGTTAAGTCTTAAATTTTAAGCCAGTTACTCCTCTCCGCTATCCAGCCCGAACTTCGCCAACCGGTACCTGAATGAACGGAACGACATCCCAAGCAGCTCACCCGCCTTCTTTTTCGCACCGCCGGTCTTCTCAAGCGCCTTGAGCAGATATTTCTTTTCCAGATCTTCAAGTAGCGGCTCCAGTTGCATTCCTTCTTCAGGAATATCGCAGTCAGCGGTGAAGCAGGGGGTTTTGCTGACCAACAGCTGTTGCGGCAAGCTGCATTCGGAAATAACCTCCGGATTTATAATCAGACTCCGCTCGATACAGTTTTCCAGTTCACGGATATTGCCAGGAAAAGGATGGTTCATCAACACCTTCAGGGCCCCAGGCGTCACTGATATCTGCGTGTTTGTACCACCTGCTTGGTATTTCCGGCAAAAATACTCGACCAAAAGTGGGATATCCTCGATCCTTTCCCGCAACGGCGGCATGACAAGCTGAACAACATTAAGCCGGTAAAACAGATCTTCCCGGAATGTCCCGTCTTTAACCTGACTTTCAAGATCACGGTTCGAGGCGCTGATAATCCGTACATCGGCCTTGCGGGTCTGGGCGTCCCCTACCCGCTTGAATTCACGTTCCTGCAGCACCCGCAACAGCTTGGTCTGCATCAGCAACGGCAGTTCACCAATCTCGTCGAGAAAAAGCGTTCCCCCTTCGGCCTGTTCAAACAGGCCGGGCCGATCACTCACGGCACCGGTGAAGGAGCCTTTCTTGTGACCGAACAGCTCGCTTTCAATCAGGTTTTCAGGAATTGCGCCGCAATTAACAGCCACGAACAGCTTTGACTTTCGCGGGCTGCAGGTGTGTATCGAACGTGCCGCCAGCTCTTTACCGGTGCCGCTCTCGCCAAGGATCAGCACGCTGCTAGGACTGGCGGCTACCTTCTGGATCAGATCGAACAGTTCCCGCATTTTCTGGCTCTTTGCAATAATGCCGCAAAAACTGTCCCGCTCGCTGGCATCCTTTTTCAGCAGAGTGTTTTCACGTTTGAGCCCCTGCTTTTCGAGGGCGTTTTTAACCAACTGCTTGATTTCCTCATTCTTAAAGGGCTTGCCGATATAGTCATATGCCCCCAGTTTCATCGCCTCAACCGCCTGCTCGGCAGCAGAAAAGGCAGTAAGCATCAGTACGGCAGTCTCGGGGGATTTTTCTTTGATACGGGCCAGCAGCTCTATTCCGGACAAGCCGGGCATGTTCACATCCGACAGCACCAGATCAAACAGCGCCGACTCCATCATGCACAACGCCTCCGCTGCGGAAGCAGCAACAGAGACATCGTACCCCTCACGTTCCAGCAGGATCGCGAGAAACTCCCGCATACTCAATTCATCATCGACGACAAGAATTTTTATTTTCATAACGACTCCTTAGCCGACCCTTCTCAAGCCGTCAGCTACTTTAATGCGTATCGCCCGCCAGGTCGGAAAAATCCCGGCAATGATTCCCACGATCAGACAGAAGAGCAAATCCATATACACGGTTGAACGTTCAACCTGGAATACCGGAAAAAAATTACCCATAAGCTCGCCAAATTTTTTAGCGACCGGATAAGTCAGGAGAATGCCCAGACAACCGCCCGTTGTCGTAATAAAAAGCGATTCACCGAAAACCATCCCGGCAATGTGGTGCGCCTGGAAGCCCATCGCCTTGAAGATGGCATATTCTCCGATCCTTTCACGTGCCGTCATCGCCATGGTATTGGCAACATCCACCATGATTATGATGATCACGACAAAGGAGACAATACGAATAGCGACGACAATCGCCTCGGTCATAGAAACAAAACTGAGCTGAAAGGCCTTTTCTGTTTCGGTTAGCGTCTCGGCAAGCGAGTTTTTAAAGGTGGCATCAACTGCGGCAGCAACCTCTGCTGCCGCTTTAGGGTCTTTGAGGCCGATAATATATACCCCGATCTGGTTGGCCCGCCTGGCAACAGTTTTTTTAAGTGTTTCGTTCAGATAGTCCCACTGAAAAAAGAACTGTGATTCATCGGTCGATTTTTCCGCACCGGTGTAAATGCCGCGGACAACGAATTCCCACACGCCGGGATAAATAGTCCCTTTAAGCGGAATTGTGTCGCCGATCTTCCAGCCGAAGCGCTCGGCCAGTTTTTTCCCAACTACGCACCCTTTCCGGTCAAGAATAAATGCCTGTTTTTCATCCGGCGGCAGCACAAATTCCGGATAGAGATCCAGATAACTCTTTGGCTCAATGGCAAAATTGGGGAAAAAGTTCTTTTCCGTGACATAAACGCCCCCGAACCAGTTGGCATATGATACTGCCGCAACCCCTTCGATGTGCCGAATCCGGTCCCGGTATGAGACCGGAAGAGAAAAAACCAGCGATACCGCATTCCGGCTGACCAGACGGGCAGACGATGAAGCATTTACCCCGGCATACCAGGCACTGACAACCGCCTGCAGAAGTCCGAAAGCCAGGATGGCAATCGTAATCCCCAGAATCGTCAATAACGTCCTCAAGCGATGCCGAAACGCATTGCGGGCAAGGAGCTTAAGGAGAAACATCAGTTAACAGCCCTTTTTCCAAATGACGGATGATGTGCGCCTTTTCGGCCGCCTTGGGGTCATGGGTTACCATAATAATAGTTTTTCCCCGTTCGGCATTAAGTCTGGCCATCAATCCGAGAATCTCCTCGGCTGAGACCCGGTCAAGGTCTCCGGTCGGTTCGTCGGCAACCAGAATCGTGGGGTCGGTCACAATCGCGCGGGCAATCGCCACCCGCTGCTGCTGACCACCAGAGAGCTG
>JAQUCQ010000408.1 GCA_028686145.1 Desulfuromonadaceae bacterium
TTCATGACCGGGAAGTCAAAGATATTAAAACCACGGTTATACTGTATCCATACGCGCAGCGGATCAGTATCAACCGGGATCACTGCAACACCTAACATATCGGTGTCTTTGAGACTGTTGGTAGAAGTACCTTGAAAGCCGCTATCGAAACCACGACCGTAACATAATTTTGTGTAGAAACCTGGCAGCGCCTCGATATCAGGGGCATAGCCGATGGTCATACCGTCAAAGGCATAATCTACCAGCAGGGCAGGAGTGCCACCATTACCGGGACGCGGGTTGTTTTGCCTAAGATTGCTTGGGGCACCATCGGTTGAGGGACGACGACCAACCGAGAACCATACCGGCTGTTCAGCAATGTTGCTCCAAGTTGCATAGGCGCGGTCAACATTCAAAAGACTGCTGGATGGGACGTATCCGAGGGTACCATCAAACGTACCGACGCGATCAGCAAAAAAATTGCCCATTGTAGCACTATCATTCGAGTTACCGAAGGTTTTGTACATATCTAGCTTGACGTTAACAGTAACATCCTGCAATGCCTTGGCATGCAGATCAAGACTGAACTTGTTGGTGTAAAGGGTTTCGTTCTTGGGTTTGTAGGCAGGAACGTAAGCGGTGCCAGCTTGCTGCTGCAGATACCCAAATGCAGCATTTAAATCAGGTTGTGCGCCTGTATTTACTAAATAAGTTGCAAGATTAGTCATCATTGCATTAGGAGTCAACGTTGAGACACCTGCGTATGTTGTTGTACCAAGCAAACCTTGGGTTTGCGGATCTGCAAAAAAGTTTGTAAAAACAGGATTTTGCTGCAATGCACCCATAAAGGCAGGAGCGTTGGTATATCCTACCGTCTCGCCATGCAATGAATCGACACGGAAGCGATATGCGCCGCCAATAGACAACCACTTGCTGAGGGATCTGTCCTGATTACGCTGAACAGTAGCAGTGAGGTCATTCACATCCTGGGTAAGCTTGTCTACCTTCAGCTGCAGATCCGCATCAGCGGCCTGAGCAGCCATCGGCATCATCATGCCTGCAACCGCGATACAAAGAAGTTTCTTCGCCATCTTCTGTTTCATACTACCTCCATGTTGAAATAGTTTGTTGCTGCCTGTGAAAACATCCCAAATAAACGATCAGAATCAAAATAAAACTACCGTCATCCACCTCCCTTGCAGAGTATTTTTCATACTAATGCCAGTGAAGAGCAAACGTAAACAGGTGACTGTATACTGCATACACAATATAGCTGTCTATAGAAATATCATGTGTTTTATATATTTATGATTACGAATAAAATAATAGAACGGATATTACAGAAGGATAACAACTAAGAAACGTAATAAATGCGAGGAGTTTGTAATACTTAAGAGGATACTTTTAATACATCTATATATTCGGAAATCATTAATCTTCTTCTTTAAAAAACTAGTGTGTGACGCAAACGTTTCAGCGGCATCACATTACCGGTCAATTACACTTCTAGGGTATAACCAACCATCGCTACTTGAAATTCCTTTGGCAACTCCCGGAACAGACGCGCTGAAGCGGGAAAACCGGTACAGTGGCTGACCGCCAGCTTCTTTATTCCCTGCTCTCTCAGTGCGACGACCGTTTTACCAATCTGCTCCTCACCGCTGAATCCCAGGTGCGTACCGCCAAGCACGGCGTAGATATCGCGCCTGCCGGTCATAGCGGCAACATGTTCCAGCGTATTTATTACTCCGGAATGGCAGCATCCCAGAATCAGGACAAGACCTTTTTCCGTTTCCAGCACCAGCGATTGATCATCCGGAGTATTATCAGGTTCCTGGCCGCCACAGTCGCAGTACAATCCCTGGTCACCAATTTCATAAGCGGTTAACCGCGGCACTTCACCGGTCAGGTGTATCCCGGGAGCTATTGCGCGGAATTCCTTCGAAAGATTGAATGTCGCCCCTGCTGCCTCAAGTTCTTCCCGGCTGGATGGTGCCGAGATCGGATAGCATTCACCGCTGTCCTTCACCCGGTATCGGGGACTGAAAACAGAAGGGTGAGCGTAGACCTGCTTCGGTCCACACTCCTCCAGCAAAGGTTTCAATCCTCCGGTGTGGTCATAGTGGCCATGTGAGAGTACTACCTGATTGACCAGAGAAAGATCCTTGTTCATTCGCCGGGCATTGTGCAGCAGAGTAAGTCCCTGTCCGGTGTCAAACAGCAGTGGAGCCCCATCTGCCGGTTCAATCAGCGCGGAAAAGCCATGTTCACCAAGCGTGCCTGAGATTGATCCGACCGAGTTCTCGCAGAGGATAGTAATGCGGGTTTTCATTTGCAACAAGTGACCTTCGGGAAGCGCGGCACGCCCATTTTCTTCAGAATAAAGAACAAGGGGCAAAACTGAGTAAAACCGGACTGGAACAGATTCAGGCCGACGAAACCGGTGAACCAGAGCCAGTTGGGAGAGTGGAAATGCGCCAGCAGTAACGAGATCATGATAAATGTTCCGGCTACGATGCGTACAATTCGTTCGATGTAGTATTCTTCTTTCATGGTACAAACTCCTGTAGTAATTTCAGTTATAAGGTTTATTTTCTTCCCAGCATCTCCGCAATTTTTCCGGCTACTTCACCGGTCAGAACCGGGCAGGCGCCTTTGTGGTTTTTACGAATAATCTTGCAGCAGGTTACACCGTACTTTTCCTTGAACCATATATGCAGCTCTTTGGTCAGGTGGGTAGATTCTTTCTTATCCGCCAGAACCAGTCCCAGAGCAATGGTGCCACCAGAAACAGCACCACAGATGCATCCAGCGCTTGAACCACCACCAAAACCTGAGGCAGCACAAACTATCGATTCAGGTACGTCTGCGGCAAAATGTCGCCGCACGGTTTCCACCACCGCTTCTGCGCAATGATATTTTCCTGAGCGGTAAAGACCTTCTGCTTCTGCCTGGCACTGT
>JAQUCQ010000409.1 GCA_028686145.1 Desulfuromonadaceae bacterium
ATATGGGTCAAGCTATTGCACGTGGGGCACAAAAGCATGGATTCAATTCAGTAACCTTTAATTCAGCACAATTTGAAGGTGGAATAAATACAGTTATTTTTGACCCGACTAGAGTTAATGTAAAGGGGTTATTGCCATGAATACATATTGCACTCCTACAATTGAAGGTAGCTATTCTATTAAAAAAAGAGTTTGCAAATGCAGAAAATGTAGCAAGACTTTTGCGCTAATAACACCAAATGATAATGATATAATTAAATTTAAAGAAGTTACCGGTTCGGAGGTTAGGTGGTTACCGACTTTTGGTAAGGGCGGATATATTGATTTGATGACGAAACTTATTGATGGGCATAAGTATAATGACCAGATTGATATGAAGAAATCTAAACAATTCATAATAAAGTTACAGGAATATATAGAAAAAACTGTTGCAGGAAATGGTTTTGAGCTGAGTATAGATAAAACAATATGTCCGCAATGCAATTCTCAAGAAGCCGATACTATAGATGAAAAAATTCTGGAAAACCCTGATTTAGAATGGTTAAAGATATCGTGTGATTTATTAAAATAAGGCACATGGTTTTTACAATTTGGGATAATAAAGCATCATGAAAAAGCATTCTTAATATAAGGTTACATAGTTTCGAGCTTAATTATACCTGCTTTAACCGACATGCAACAGAGTATCTTCAATTGATTAAGGAAGTAAAAGAGCAAAAGAGCAGAAGAGCAAAAGGCGCTGACGGAGGAATACGGAATCAACCATCAATGTGTCAAGACCGGGAACACCGCTTGATAATGCTTGCGCCGAGAACTTCTTCAGCATTCTCGAATGCAAATGTATCTATCGTGAAAAGCCCAAGACGCTGGTCGAAGCCCAACGGTTGATCGGTGAGTATATCGAATACTATAACTACGAACGCTTGCAGGTCAAATGCGGCTGTACGCCGTACGAGTGGCGCACAATGACCGGCAACGCCACGTAAATCGTTAAAATATCTAGCAATCATGCGACAGGGTTCAAATCACCGCCCGCTCTCAGGGTTCGCTACACAACCAAAAATGAATACCCCTTCTCCCCTATCGTTCAATTGTATCAACGACGTGTTCTTTAGGCACATCATCAACAATGGTTGATACAATTTAGGGGCTGTAGCAAAACAGCCTGAAAAAAACAGAGCCGAAGCGACTGCGAAAGCAGGCGCAACGGCTCTGTTTTTGGTATCTTAAGTTGTGAATCAAAAGAAATACCACCAAAATTATGGCACAGCCGAAAAAACAGAATAATTTCCCACATAAAGGCGGGCCTTCGGGTCGGTCCTTGGGTTTTCATCTGCCGTTTACCAGATATGAGCTCTCTTTCCCGTGTGAAAAGTAACTTCAGCGCATAATTTGAGGGCTGCAGTAATTTTTCGTTTTGCTACAGCCTCTTGTTGTATTTTCCCGTGTATTGCAAGGCTTCTCGGACAATTGCCTGCTCGCCGTCGGGTTCATCGCCGGACGGCTGAATTACCTCCAAACAAAATCATTCCGCTAAAGTTTTATCGAGGCGTGATTTTCTGCTTTGTCTGGTCGAAAGATGACCAGTATTTTTCCGATTATCCTTTATCTGCAGGTAAGCAACAAGAGCAATAATGATGGCGGTCAGCGCCAGAGTCACATATCCCCGGCCCCAGCCCAGGCCGTCTCTTTCATTTGCCATCCAATCTGCAAAAGAAGCGCCGAGAGGCCGCGTAACGATGTATGCAAACCAGAAGCAGACGATTTCGTTCGCGTGAAACACCTTATAAGCGATAGCCGGGACAGCAATGATACCGACAAACATCAAGCCAGAAATAAGATTGCCCAAGTCCAGGTTCTGAGCCGTCATATCACCCAGTGCAGTTCCCATGGCAAACGTCGCAATGACCGTGATCCAATAGAACAATTCCCGCCGAAGCGTATTGATGCTGTGAATAGAAAGTGTCTTTTCAACGATAAACCAGGTAACCAGTATTATGGCAAGAACGATTGCAAATATTGAAGTCGACGCGATGAAGCCAAGGCCTATGGCATCTGCTGCGGCAGTGCCGAAGATCGCGACGACAACGACGTTTAGCCAGTATTTCCATGCAACATGGCGTCGCGACGTAATCTGAATAATCATTGTCGCTATCAGAACTGCGCCCATGATCCCCAGCACAATAAGCCGCGAGCTGTCAAACCCACCGCCCGAATTGCCTCCCATGCCCGGCTGAAAGCCTGCGGGCGGCTGAAAATTTGCCTGGAACTGGCCCGATCCACCATCCTGCGCCATTAGATTGCTGCGACCAAGGCTGTTAATAAAGTCGGAGGCAACCTCGCCCATACCCGTAGACAGCAGCTTAATAACCCAGAACAAAATCGTTATCTGGGGAACCTTGTTTTCCAAATGCCCTCTCCTGTCCGCCAAGGATTTGTTTAATACCATGATATCATTTCCTTTCAATTTAACGACATTACATCTCACCGTTTTACTGATGGCCAGTCATAATTTTCCACCCGAGCACTACTTGTTTATATAAAAACAATGTGATAATCGCGTGATAGCCGCTTGAAATTTCAATGAAAAGATTCACAACGATGTTAATGGAATAGTGTTGTGTCGTATCTTCATATAAGGAAACAGCATAAAAAAGTGACACCTCAAACTGCCCAAGCTTTGAGGTGTCACTTATTATTTATTGAATCTATAGCTCAAACCAGAATGTGCTGCCGGCATCGACTGTGCTGTCAACACCATACGCGGCGCCATGCGCTTCAAGGATGCCTTTTACGATAGAAAGCCCAAGCCCGGTTCCGATCACGTCCCGCTTATAGGATTTGTCAGACTTATAATACCGCTCCCAGATATGCTCCAGGTCCGCTTCCGGGATACCATGCCCCGTATCCCGGACTTCAAACCG
>JAQUCQ010000410.1 GCA_028686145.1 Desulfuromonadaceae bacterium
AAGTTACCGGCATCAGCTATAGTTGTTGTGCCGGCATGGCCAGTGAAGGCGTCAGGGGCTATTGTGCCGTCGTGGCAGGAGAGACATAGTTTTGACACTCCGGTCGGTTGGCTTGTTGTGCCATTAAATGTCGGACTGGCGTACAATTCGTACGTTGCTTCTGTCATTGTATGGTTCCACAGCGGAGCGTCAGTGATGGTCGTATTGGCATTATGCGGAGTATGACAGGCGACGCAGATCTCTCCACCTGTGGAAGCACTCAGGTCATGCTTGGAGCCGGTTATTGTTGCTGCCTGTGTGAGAGATGCTGCAGTAAAACCGATACCAACCAGAATAGCTACGGCAATCAAGATATTTTTTTGCATTTTCAAGCCCTCCAGATTTTTATCGCAAAGACTATGCGACTATTTGAAAATCTCTATATATACATAAAAAACATGAATGATTTATGCTGGTTGCACGATTGCTATTAAAAGCATGTAGCGTGCCAAACGCAAAAAATACAAAGTTTCAGTATGTTAGCAAAGTGCCAATTGTTTGTTGCATAAATTAATCTGCAAAATTTGCACGTTTAGTGCAGCGGATGCACTTCATGACGAGGTTCTTATTTAGGTAAAGTAGGTATGATTGGTAGATGGTTCAGGAGGAAAGATGCTGCGTCACTAGAATAGTAAATACTGCTTTGCCTTGGCTACCATAACAATGTGCGTTCCGCTTCGAATTCTCTGGTTCTGTTGCTTATAGGATCCTTGAAACAGAGCTTTTGCGCAATAAGTTGAAGTGGTGTGTCGAAGTCATCCTCACGTTCGGCCTGCAGTTCAGGATAGTAGCGGTCGTTCAGAATTCCGAAACCGAGGCCGCCCATATGGAGCCGCAATTGATGGGTCTTGCCGGTTAGTGGATGGAGAATAAAACGGGCCAGCGCTCCTTTTACCTCTACCAGATCAATGGCTGATCGGGCATTGACTTTGCCGGACACTGTACGCATACGAAACCACGGTTCACCCCGCTCTATTCTATTTTCGACTTCCCATGAGGTTGCCTCCTCAAGAGGCGTACAGGCCGAGATCGCCTGATAGGTTTTTTCAACATGGCCATTCATGAAGAGTGTGCCGTAGAGACCCCTGCTCTTCTTGTTGACGGAAAAGAGGACAATTCCGGCTGTCTCGCGGTCTATGCGGTGGAGCGGCACCAGGTCTTCAATGCCGGTCCTCCTCCGCAAGCGGTTCAACAGACATTCCTCAACGTAGCGGCCGCCAGGGGTAACCGGGAGGAAATGTGGTTTGCAGGCGACCAGAATTTCATCGTCGAGGTACAGAATCTTTTCCGCAAAAGGGATAAGTGGTTCAGCAGTGACTTCGCGGAAATAAAAAATGCGTCCAAGTGGGGTATATTCGGTATGAAGTGTTATTTGGCCTGTTTTTTCATTGATTACTTTTCCTTCCAAGATCCGCTTTTCCCAGACATCACGCGGAATTGCCGGAAATCGTGCGCTTAAAAACGAGAGGATTGACGGGTATGGTCGTTCTGCTTCTGGCATTGTTACTATTGAAGGGTGCGTCGATATTCCCATAATAATTTCCTGTAAAATCGAACAGCTAATCTACCTCTCTGCAGGCAAGTCCGAGTTCTTTCAGGCGATACTGCAGAGTACGTAGCGAGATGCCGAGTGCTTGGGCCGCCTGGCGGCGATTGCCGCGATATTCTTGTAGCGCAGTGCGAATGGCAGCTTCTTCGCGTATTTTAAGAATCCCGTCGCCGTTAATGTTGGTCTGTTGAGTTTCCAGTAGTACCGGCGGCAGTTCGGCTATGGTGATTTCCCTTGTTGCCAGAATAATGCCGCGCTCTATTATGTTCTGCAATTCGCGCACATTGCCGGGCCAGCTGTGCTGCTCCAGCACTTGGAGCGCTTCCTGAGTTATGCCAACTGCGCGCCGATGGCCCGATGTGACAGAAAAGCGGGCACAAAAATATCTCACTAAATCGACTATCGCGTCCCGACGCTCCCGGAGCGGTGGCAGAGTGATAGGAAAGACATCAAGACGATAATAAAGATCCTCTCTGAAACGCTTTTCAGCGACCTCAGTTGCCAAATTACGGTTAGTTGCCGCGATCACCCGTACATCGGCTTTAATCTGCATCACTCCGCCCAACCGTTCAAAGACTCGCTCTTGCAGTACACGTAATAACTTTGCCTGTAGCAGAGCTGGCATTTCGCCGATTTCATCAAGAAAAATTGTTCCACCCTGTGCCAGCTCGAACTTTCCGAGTCTGGTCTGAATTGCCCCGGTAAATGCTCCCCGCTCGTGGCCGAAAAGTTCGCTTTCAAGCAGGTTCTCCGGTATGGCGGCGCAATTAATCGGTATAAACGGGGCATTGCTGCGCGAACTGGCAAGGTGTATCATTCGGGCAATCAGTTCCTTGCCTGTCCCGCTCTCACCGTAGAGCATGACTGTTGAAGGGGCCCGAGATACGTCCTGCACGAGCTTTTTAATAATCTCCATGGCTCTGCCGGCAAAAATAAGCTCTTCGGGAGGAAGTCCTGCTTGCTCAATGTCCTTCAGGGAGATGGTGAGCCGCTGCAATTTAACATGTTCAAGAGCCCTTTGAACCGTGGACAGCAGAGTAGCCGGATCTTTGAGCGGTTTTGAGAGAAAGTCAAAGGCCCCGTTTTTTATGGCGCTAGCGGCCTCTTCAACCCTGCCAAAAGCTGTAATAAATATGAAAAGTGGTGGGGTCGGTTCCATTCGGGCGACTCGAAACAACTCAAGTCCCGATCTTACGGGCATTTTCAGGTCAGAGATGACCAGATCAAAATGCTCCCGCTGGATGCGACGAAGCGCCTCTCCACCATCAGCCGCAGTTACCACTGTATGCCCGGCCTTATCTAGTATGGTACTTAACAGTTCACTAAAGA
>JAQUCQ010000411.1 GCA_028686145.1 Desulfuromonadaceae bacterium
GGCCGTAGACAGGGGAGAACTGGAACTGCTATTTCAGCCGCTGGTATGCAGCGACACTCGAGGCATTATTGGAGCAGAAGCACTTCTCAGGTGGCGGCATCCTGAAGAGGGACTGCTGACTCCGGATCAATTCCTTGCGATTGCAGAAGATTGTGGGGTCATTGTGCCTATCGGTGAGTGGGTAATTCGTCATGCCTGTAACCAGGCGCGGGCATGGAATGAGAACGGTTATCCGTTAAGTGTTTCGGTGAATATCTCAAATCGTCAGTTCCACCAGCCGAATCTCATTGAAAAGACTGCCCGGATACTTGCAGAAACAGGATTGGCTCCGCACCGCTTGGAATTTGATGTCACGGAGAAGACACTCATGGCGAATGTTGATTATTCGCTGCATAGCATGCAGGCATTAACTGAAATGGGCGTTACCCTCGCCATAGATAATTTCGGCTGTGGTTCCTCCTCATTACACTGGATAAAAAAAATGCATACCAACAGGGTAAAGATTGATAAGAGTTTCGTACAGAATATGCTGTCCGAAACCGATGATCTGGCGGTGGTCAAGGCCGTAATCTCCATGTCGCATGACATGAGAATGAAAGTGGTCGCAAACGGTGTAGAAACGGAGGAACAATTGTCAGTGATCAAGCAAAATGGCTGTGATCAACTGCAGGGATATGTGATAAGTGAACCGCTGTATGCGGACGATTTTGAACGGCTGGTAGTAAACTATTGAGAGAAATTTTAGAGCTGCTGAAATTATACTGCGTAAGATTTTCCGGCCCTACTTGAAACACTATTCGCAATAACAACTAATCTCAGCGAATTAGTCTTGTGCTTTATGCGTATGTCGAGAAGTTGGATTTGCCGGCAGAGCCTTTCAGTAATGCCTCTCTCTCGGTATTAAATACGGGGGTTGAAGGAATTGGGTTTTTGGAGGGATCCTGAGCCATTGTTGAAGGTGCTGACAAGGTAACGATATCCTCTGGAAGAGATGGTTGACTAGTTTTATTAACTGGAAGAGCAGACTTTGATACTTGTGTAGTTTGTTCTGCTGAACTCTGCCGGGGCGTTGTTGTAAAGTTGTTCTGAATGTTGCTGGTACTAACTGGTTGCATGTTCCAAAAACTCCCTGATACTTGTATGATAAAAATATATGATCACATTTGAACAGTGTTCATAATAAGAAGTATACTTGAATGGAATGAATTTAAACAGACTGTTTTTTCGTGTTTCCGGTAAACCCTGCAAAAGTATTTGTGGGGTTTATTACATTCAATGACGATAGTGTTAAAAATAACTTTTGTGGCAGTCATACTGAATTGTGCAGTAGTTGACGTTGAGCGTAAATTCCTTCAAAATGGGTCTCCAATAATCCTTGAGACAAATTCCACAAGAAGAAGTTTCATATAAAAAGGGGAGAACTGTATGGAGAATTTTATTGCGACAGTAAGGGAAACGGTCAATCCGGTTACACAGCTTGTCGGAGTCAATCTGATACACGATGTGGCGCTGATTGAAGGATTGAAAATCAGGGTCCGTGGCAAACGACTGGCAATTTGCCAGCAAATTGCCTACAGCAGAATGTACTCCTGGTCAACCTGGGCAGATGCTTCGACGAGCCACTGCGCGCTCGGAGCAGCCTGTACGGGTATGATTCCTCCTCCTCAGAGAGTGATCGACGGTACGGTAAATGCCGGTGTGTATCAAGAAAACCAGCAGGCCGCTGCAACGATGCAAAAACAGATGCCACGAGTCGAGCCTGGGGTTGCTGGTGTGTTGACGTATCCGCTGGTGCGTCCCTTTAAAGAAGTGACACCCGATCTGGTGGTGATCTATGTGAACTCCGCGCAAGCGATGCGTTTTGTGCAAGCTTTTCTTTATCACCAGGGAGGAGAGTTTGTGATGAGATCGTCGGGAGATGCGGGCGTTTGCTCCCGGGCTATCGCCCAAGTCAAATTGACCGGTGCTCCGATAGTCGAAATACCATGCATGGGCGATCGGCGCTTTGCCATGGCCCAAGACCATGAATTGATTGTCGGAATTCCTTTCGCATGGCTGGAGCGCACAACCGAGGGCCTTGCAGCAACACATAAAGCAGGAATCCGCTATCCGATACCATTTCAGATTCCTTCTGAATGCGAATTGCCACCTGATTATATTACCAGTGACAAGGATGCGGAATAGATAGCCCACTCTGTCGGGGGTGGGGGGGGCGATTGGTACGCTGATTTGCAGTGTAAATTTATTCTCGAAGAGTGTCCAGGCTACTTCCTCTCGTTCGATGATTTATAGTACCCCAAAAAATGAGGCCTGCCCATCAGGGCAGCATGGGTGGGGCAATACTTCATTTTTGCTCTGATCTGTCCGGCAGCGGTGGTTGTTCTGTCGCAGACTCCATTCCTTGGGCAACTTCATTGATTATTCCCATTTTGACATATATCGGACGCACTTTTTCTCTTATTTGAGGAAGATATCCGGCAAAAACAAGCGTTCCGATAAGACAGCATGCAGCGCCGATCAGGAGGGTTTCACGGGGGCCGATAATGCCGGCCATTGCTCCGGCTCCAAAGCTGCCAAAAGGAGCCATTCCCATGAACGCAACGGTGAAAAAACTCATAACCCGGCCCCTCTTGTCTTCTTCAAGTATAGTCTGGAGTACTGTATTGCAGGACGCGATGAGTGTCATGGCCCCGAAACCGGCCACGACCAGAGAAATCAGTGAAAGCGGGATATTGCTTGACGATGCAAAGACCGCTATTCCGACGGCAAACAAAAATGCGGCGCGGACGATGAGTTTGCCCAGTCCCAGAACACTTTTTCGGGATGCAAGGTAGACGGTGCCGACTAACGCCCCGCACCCCGATGCCGTCATGAGAAAACCGAAGGTATGTACGCCACCATGGAGAACCTCTTTTG
>JAQUCQ010000061.1 GCA_028686145.1 Desulfuromonadaceae bacterium
ATGAGTCATCAATTTTACCGGTGTCGGATGGTCCGGCATACAAAGAATGACGTAATCATCAAATTTCTTAATTCCTTCCAAAACGCTTCCAACAACTTGGCGGTCAAAATCCTCAATTGCCTGAAGCTTATGCTGCATATTGCCAGCATGAGAAGCTTCATCAGGCGCTTCAACATGAACATAGACAAAATCATGAGTATCGAGGGCATTTAAAGCCGCCTGGGCCTTGCCAAGATAGTTGGTGTCGATATAGCCGGTGGCTCCCTCAACATTGATTATGTCAAGACCGGCACAGATGCCTATGCCCTTGATCAGATCAACGGCAGAAATTACCGCTCCGGTCAATCCAAATTTTTCCTGATAGGTTTCAATACGCGGCATCTTGCCATGTCCCCACAACCAAACAGAATTGGCGGGAAGTTGCCCCTGTTCCTTGCGCTGCACATTAACAGGATGGTTATGAAGAACCATCTGGGCATGATTCATAATATTAATGAGCATATCCGCCCCATCTCCACGCGGGAGGGAATCTATTATTGCCTTCCCGGTAATATCATGAGGCGGTGTAGAGTTCATAGTATCTTTGCCACCACGCCAAACCATCAGGTGCCGATATCCTACGCCAGGGTGGAATTCAATTTCAGAACTGCCAAGCTCCTTCTGAAGTGTTTCAACCAGCACATGAGACTCTTTAGTAGAGATATGTCCGGCAGAGAAGTTCTGCATATAGATTGAGCTACCCTGTGGCTTAAGCGTTACCAGATTCATTCGAAAAGCGACATCATCGGGACCGAGTGCAACACCCATGCTGATAGCCTCAAGCGGAGAACGCCCGGTATAGCACGTGCAAGGGTCGTAGCCGAACACAGACAGATTTGCCACGTCGCTGCCAGGGGGTAAACCATTTGGAACCGTGTGAGCAAGACCAACCTGACCATGCTGGGCCATAAAGTCCATATTGGGAGTTGCAGCGAACTGGAGTGGTGATTTATTACCAAGTTCGTTGTAAGCAATGTCTGACATACCATCGCCAAGCAGAATGATAACCTTCATATAAACCTTTCAAGAAGAAATGAGCTTCTGTTGCCAGTATCTTAGTTTCCACACCTATCGTTTGTCAATCAATCACCTCAAGTTGATAATACCCTGAGCCAAAGGTGGCGCCTTTACCGGCATTAAAATAGCTTCCAAGAGTCAACAGAGAGAGCATCGGCTCGACAAGTCCGGCGCATTCGGCAGTACCGGCCAGTCCTGACCTGTTTAAACGTCTGGACCAAGAAGGTTGAGTATACTGTATTTTATCGTCGAAAACAGCAACGTTTTGAGCGGATTCAGATAAAAATGCAAAATCAATATCCAGTTTTCCAGTACCGTAATATGCCCACAAAGAAGAACAGCGTCTCATTTGTGAACGCAAAAACATGCCAAAATCAAATCTGTGTGCAATTGAGCCATTGCTTAACAAGCGTAATGGCGATTTCAGGTTCAATCTTATAGAGTCTGAATGAACACTGTTCTGCAAAATATACTGTCCAGAAAGCAGGATGACGCTCTCGGGCAGTAATGCCGGCTGAGTAATCGCATGCCGGTCCCCTTGATAATCGAGACTATAGTTACTCAGTATGAATTTTGCGGGGGACAGAACTGTTGAGGCACCTCCTTCAATCATACTAACGAGTGCTGCATGAAAGAATTCAATATAATTAAGTGCACTGCCAACAATGACAAGACCAACAGTACAAGTTGATACGTTGCCATTTTTCCCGATTACATGCAATGAGAATGGCAATGAAGGTTTTTGATGTAGGCGGACAATTTCCGGATTGGACGACAAACCTTGATGAAATACTGTCCAGTATGGGCACTCAACGTGTAATCGGCACGTAGTGCATGATTCCGATGTCATCAAACAGCATGATGTTTTAAACTTCGATTCAAAATTACGCAGTGCACTGTAAAGGGCAGCAGTCAATTGAGCCGGACTATCTGAAACTATCTCACATTCAATGAGAACAAAATCTAAATCCACAGGATCTCAGCTCCAAAAAAGCGGGGCAGCCAAATAAATGGCCGCCCCGACAGAACAATACCGAAAACAAAATATAAATCAGGCAAACTGTGCCTTAAGGAACTCACGATTCATCCTGGCGATGAACTTGACATTAATCCCTTTCGGACAGGCAGCCATACACTCATAGTGATTAGTACAGTTGCCGAATCCGCATGCTGTCATGGCTTCAGTCATATTTTTAACACGTGAAACAGCTTCACCTTTACCTTGTGGCAACAGAGCCAATTGAGAAACTTTGGCACCAGTAAACAGCATGGCGGCACCGTTTGGACAACCCGCAACGCAAGCACCACAACCGATACATTCCGCTGCATCCATTGATTCATCAGCAACTGTTTTGGGAATCAAAATGGCATTACCGTCGGCGACACCACCGGTGTGGCAGGAAGTATAGCCACCAGCCTGGATAATCTTGTCCAGTGCGGAGCGATCAACAATCAGGTCACAGACAATCGGGAATGCACGGGCACGCCACGGTTCAATATAGATCGTATCGCCATCCTTGAATTTTCGCATGTGCAACTGGCAGACGGTTGTACGTTCCTGACCGCCGTGCGGTGCGCCATTGATAACCTGTGAACACATGCCGCAGATGCCTTCACGACAGTCATGGTCGAAAACGATCGGGTCTTTTCCGGCATGGATCAGATCTTCGTTAACGCAGTCAAGCATCTCAAGGAAGGAGTGGTGCTCGGTGATATTTTTTGCAGTATAGGTCTCGAATTTTCCGGGATCGTTGGCATTTTTTTGGCGCCACACGATCAGTGTCAATGTCATGGTCTTGTGATCGCTCATTATTTGTAACTCCTTACGGCGAGATGTACATTGTCGAACTTCAACGGTTCTTTATGCAGTTCGGGAGTTTTGTTATCTCCCTTGTATTCCCATGCACCAACGTAACAGAAATTAACGTCGTCACGCTGTGCTTCACCCTCATCCTGATATTCAGAACGGAAGTGACCACCGCAAGACTCATTGCGATGCAGGGCGTCGCGGCACATAAGTTCACTGAATTCAAGGAAGTCAGCAGTACGACCGGCATTTTCCAGCTGCTGGTTGAGCTCCGAACCGGAACCGGTAACCTTGACATTCTTCCAGAATTCTTCACGCAGTTCAGGTATCTTCTTAAGGTTAAGTTCAAGAGATTCCTTGGTACGGGCCATACCGCAGTTTTCCCACATCAACCCGCCAAGCTCCCGCATGAATTCAAATACAGTTTTCTTACCGTTAATGGAAAGATACTTATTCTGCTCAGCTTTGACATCTTCCGTCGACTTTTTGAATTCAGCGTGGTCTGTTTTGACCTGACCTGGTTTAACAGTTGCCAGATATCCGCCAATTGTGTAGGGGATAACAAAGTAACCATCTGCCAGACCCTGCATGAGGGCAGAGGCACCGAGGCGGTTTGCGCCGTGAACCGAGAAGTTGGCTTCTCCCAGTACGAACAGACCGGGAATATTACTCATCAGGTTGTAATCGACCCACAGTCCACCCATTGAGTAGTGAGGTGCCGGATACATACGCATCGGACGTTTGTAAGCGTCTTCATCGGTAATTTTTTCATACATTTCAAACAGGTTGCCATAGCGCTCTTTAATGGTGTCAGCACCGACACGTTTGATTGCCGAAGAGAAGTCAAGATAAACGCCACGCCCACCAGGACCTACGCCACGGCCGTCATCACATTGTTCTTTGGCAGCGCGCGAAGCAATGTCACGCGGAGCAAGGTTGCCAAATGAAGGATATTTGCGCTCAAGATAGTAATCACGATCTTCTTCAGGAATTTCATTAGGATGCTTGTTCAGATCTGCCTTATTCTTTGGTACCCAGCAACGACCATCATTACGCAGTGACTCAGACATCAGCGTTAGCTTCGACTGGTAGTCACCGGCCTGAGGAATACAGGTCGGGTGAATCTGGGTATAACAAGGATTGGCAAAGAAAGCGCCTTTTTTATGGGCCTTCCAGTTAGCAGTAACTGAACATCCCATTGCATTGGTGGAAAGGTAGAACACATTGACATAGCCACCGGTAGCCAGGCAAACGGCATCAGCGGCATAACTTTCCATTTCACCGGTTATCAAATTGCGTACAGTGATACCGCGGGCAACGCCATCAACAACAACCAAGTCAAGCATTTCACGGCGGTCATACATCTTAACCGTACCAAGTTTGATCTGACGGGAAAGTGCAGAGTAGGCACCGAGCAGAAGCTGCTGGCCGGTCTGACCACGCGCGAAGAAAGTTCGGGAAACTTGTGCACCGCCGAATGAGCGGTTATCAAGATAACCGGCATAATCACGGGCAAAGGGAACACCCTGCGCTACGCACTGATCAATGATGTTGTTTGATACCTGTGCCAAGCGCCAGACGTCAGCTTCACGGGCGCGGAAGTCGCCACCCTTGATGGTGTCATAGAACAGGCGATAGATTGAATCGCCGTCATTAGGATAGTTTTTAGCAGCATTGATACCGCCCTGAGCGGCAATTGAATGAGCGCGGCGTGGGCTGTCCTGGTAGCAGAATGCCTGTACGTTGTAGCCAAGCTCTCCAAGAGAAGCAGCAGCAGCTCCTCCGGCCAGGCCGGTTCCGACAACAATAACGTTATACTTGCGTTTATTTGCGGGATTGACCAGTTTCAAGTCGAAACGGTGTTTGTCCCAAGTTTGTTCGATAGGTCCAGTTGGACATTTTCCATCAAGTATCACAATAACCCCCTTAACCTTTCAGAATGCCGGCAAAAATTGTCAGCGGGATGGTAACATAGCCCAGGAATAGACCGAGAGCGACCAGAGTGCCGAGTCTAATAATAAGCGGCTGGCTCTTGTCGTTGCTCCAACCCATGGTTTGGAAAAAACTCTGAATGCCATGCGAAAGATGCAGGAACAGGGTAACCATTGCGCCAACATAGATAAATGACACAAAGAAGTTCTTAAAAGCAGCGACCACCATACCCTGTACATTCGGTACCATCTCACTGTGTAACGGCACCAGATTCTTCAACGCAGCAGTTTCAGGATTTATCACCTGAAAGGTGAACTGCAAAAGATGGTAAACTATGAAAATCGCGAGAAGTGACCCGGTCCAGATCATGTTTTCACTGGCGAAGGTTGCTTTTTGGGTAGACTTGACTGCGTACTGCTGAGGACGTCCGCCACGGTTTTCAATGGTTAACTGGATACCAAACCAGATATGCACACAGACAATTGCCAGCAGAATCAGACGAACGCCTATGATTATTGGCAGTGGTAAACTGTGGAGGTGTTCGGCATAGGCGTTGATACCACCATTGAGCCACCCGAAGATGGAGCTGTTACCGAGCAGATGTACGACAACGAACAGAACCATAGCCTGGCCTGTGATCGCCATCAGGATCTTTCTGCCGATGGATGACGAGGTGAGTTGCATAGCATTCCTTCCTTTTAGATAGTGTTATACTTCACAATGTAAATGTTCATGATACGGCAAGGATTCTTGGTGTGCGTTGTACATCAGGGGGACCGCGCCAACAAAATCTGGAGACAACTTTCATTCGTAAACCTCCTTGAGAGTGTTATCTGGATGCGTTAATCAAAGTTTGCGGCGCACTCCATAGTGGTACGATTGATACAACCGCGGTGATACTAAACATCGTTATAAGAAAATGCAACTCTTTTGTGTATACGAGTTGTATTTAAATGTGACTCAAGCTGCTATCCAACACACGCAAATTGCATTTTAATGTCTACTCTGATAGTAAGACATCACAGAATCAAATCCTGAACAGGTTTTCTGAATCAGAATTTTGGAGATATCATGAAATTCACGCTTTTAAAAAACGACCCTGGCAGTTCGGCACGCCTTGGAATAGTCAGTACTGCGCGCGGCGATATTCAGACCCCTATTTTTATGCCAGTGGCAACTCATGGCGCCATGAAGCCGCTCACTCCGGCGCAAATAAAGGAGACAGGTTCCCAGATTATCCTTTCCAATACATATCACTTGCATCTGCAACCGGGTGAAGGCCTGGTAAAAAAAGCTGGCGGCCTGCACAAGTTTATGGCGTGGGATAAGCCGATTCTGACCGACTCAGGGGGATTTCAGGTATTTTCTCTCCCCAATAAGCGCATCACTGAAGACGGGGTATTCTTCAAACATGAGATCACCGGAGCAGAGATATATCTCGACCCTGCCAGCGCAACCAGAATACAGCAGGACCTGGGTGCCGATATCATCATGGCCTTCGATGAATGTATCCCCTACCCCTGTGACAGGTCATATGCTGAAAAATCAACCAAAAAGACCATCAGGTGGCTGAAAGAGTGCCAGAATGCCATGACCGACAACGGTCAGGCTCTGTTCGGCATCGTTCAAGGAAGTGTGTATGAAGATCTGAGGGAAATGTGTGCAAAAGAAATGTGCAAACTTGACCTGCCAGGCTACGCTATCGGAGGAGTCAGCGTTGGTGAAGGCTTGGAGCTATTGAAAAAGATTGTCGGGTTTACCACTCCACACCTACCAGAAAACAAGCCGCGCTATCTGATGGGCGTCGGACTGCCTGAGGATATCCTTGAAAGCGTTGAGCGCGGCATAGATATGTTTGACTGCGTCATTCCGACCCGTTATGCCAGAAGCGCCACACTTTTTACCCGCCGCGGCAGAATCCGCCTAACCAATAAAAACTATAAGCGTGATTTTTTCCCTATTGACCCAAGCTGCAGCTGTTATACCTGCCAGAATTTCAGCAGGGCCTATCTTCATCACCTCTTTATATCAAATGAAGTTCTGTCGGCGGTGCTGTCAGCTATCCACAATGTTCATTTTTATCTGGCAATGATGGCAGAGATAAGGCAGGCCATCAGTAACGGTAGATTCATGGAATATAAAAGCACATTTCTGGCCGAGTACCAGATGGGTGAAAAGCGGAAATAGCCCTTATCTTCTGTTCTTCTGTTCCAGCTGCAAATCGAGCTGTTTCAGACGTTCGATACTCAAGCGAAGATCTTTATTGTCACGACTTAACGACAGGTTCTGGTTGCGCAGTTCCTTGAGCTCACGCTGTTTCATCCGCAACGTAAAAGCCTCTTGAAGGTACGCAGCTAGCGGTGCGGCCTGCCTGGCCCAGATACTGTGGGGGTATTCATTAATAAGCCTGTTAAGCAAAGCCCTGGCACGTGGCTCACCCTTACCATCACTGTCACGAAGGTTCAAGAGAGCAAGACGAAACAATGCTTCGTCTGTCACCCCTTTCAGAGGACGGGCATCAATGACACGCTCAAAAAGATCACGCGCGCCAGACTCATTGCCTGACAGCAAATAATGTAAACCACCCGCAAAATTGCGCTCCTCACTATAGGCTACCCGCGGTGCAGGCGTAGTCATTTTTACGAATGTTCCACATCCGTTTGCCAGCAAGACGGGCACCAGCATCGCCACCATCATGGTGGACCGCGTAAACCTCACAGACTTTCCCCTTTCCCTACTATCACATAATTGCTTCCAGCTGACACTTTAACATGATCCTTGACTCTGGCTGCGGCAGTGGCAATTTCGGCAGCCTGAGCATAATCACCCGGGCGGCAAATTAGTGCGGCAATAGAAATTGAAATCAGGGGAAACGTGCGCGGCACCCCGTAACGATCGACGCCTTCAATAGCCCCGGCACGCCGGTCTTCCTCCGAATAGTGTGCCGGAACAAATGCGTCAACGGCTCTGATTACCTCCTTGCAGGCCGCCTCAGCCTTGTCAGCACTGATAATGACTACAAAATCATCACCGCCGATATGACCGACGAAGGCATCCGGATCACACAAACACTTGACAGCCTCATAAATTACTTTGCCGCAATCTTTGAGTACTTCGCTGGCTTTGATATAACCATAACGATCATTGTAAGACTTGAAATTATCCAGATCCAGATAACACATCGCAAAAACGACCTGATTTCGCAAGTGCCGATTGATAACCCGCTCGATAGCAATATTGCCCGGTAATCTGGTTAGTGGACTGGCATCAAGACTAATCTGTTCAAGCTCCTTAAGCCGCACGGCCATCTGCCGAAAATCATTTGATAGCGCCCCGATTTCGTCGCCCGATGAAATCCCCGGATCATGGTCAAAATCTCCAGCAGAAAACCGGTGAGTAGCATGCTGAAGCTTTCCGATCGAGCTGGCAAAAGAATACACCATCCACCCTGCAACCAGAAAAGAAATGATAACACCGGCACACGCGAGGCCTAGTGACCAGGTAACCGTTTTCTCTTCACTAATATCAGACTGGGCCAACTTCCGTGACAAATCCAGCCGTTGGTCTTTACTGATGTTATCGATAAGCATGGAGATGTCGTCTATTGATTTCTTCATGGCGGATGCGTCAGAAAATTTACCGGCAAACAGCCGATCTGCAAGCATCGCATAATGGGTATAGCCGGACTCAAGAGCAGCAACAGCAGGTTTTTTATTAACCTCCCTGAGCTTGAGCAGCATGCGACGAAACTCATCCGAATTATGATCATGGATAACACGGTATTCAGGTTCCTTTAAAATCCTGAAACGCCCCGTCAATCGCTCCTGCGCGATCATCAGTTCATGCAACCTGATGATTATGGTCGCGGCCTTGAGATCTTTACCGGCTATTTCCTGTTCCATCCGGTGCATGGCGCTCAAGCCTGATATGGAATAAACAAGGGCCGCCAGCAGGCAAACACCTGAAAGCACAAAACTGAATATTAATTTTTTAACCAGTGACATTCTAAATGGCCTGGACGGTGCCATAGCATTCTTCCTCCGACAAAATTCAAAACGAATTCATTTTAGTACACACTGACACCAATTGCAACGAACTGAATACTAGAGGGTACAAGAAGTGTCCACACTGCACCTCTGCTGTTCTGAAATTGTCAATGACTCACGTTCCAAAGAAAGATACTTCTTCCACTGACCTGATAGTTCCTTTGCTGGTCTTTCCACTCGGTTTTATGAGAATTATACGGTATATCTAAGTCGGCATTTGAACCGACAGTAGAAATATCAGCTAATTGAGAACATTTTGTTGAATTCTTCAGAAAGAATGTTAGATTGTAAAAAACACATTCAATTAACCTGTTAAAAACGTTTGAAGCTTCAAGGAGTTTTCATGGCCGGATATGAACAAACCTTCCTGGAACAGATAACAAACATCCACGGCGTTGATTTTTCAACGTGGTCTGGCTGGGAAAAGTTGATGCAGTGGACACAGCGACAGGCATGGTCAAAGGATTTTCTCGGAAATGACAAGATTCCAGCACGTTTTCTGTATCCGACCACTCTGGCAGAGGAGTTGACTAAATATCTGGGCGGATAATGCTTCTCTCCTTTTCGGGACAAACGTAAAAACAGCCGACACATTTGAAATGTATCGGCTGTTTTTTTTAGATCTACTATCTAAAATTCATTTCAGCAACGATACGGTGCCATCATCAAGGTCATACTTGGCAGCGACAATTTTTAATTTTTTTGCATCTACCAGATGTTTGAGTATTTTTGACTGTTTGGTCAGTGAGGCAGCAACAGACTTGGCATTGGCATCAACAACGCACTCTACAAACGCATCTTTCTTCGTCTCGGCACATTTTGCGTCACCCCTGCAACCTTCACATTCTTTTGCCGCATTCTTGATATTTGGAGCAATTGCTTTAACAATAGCATCAATGTTTGCGCTGCCGGTGCCCTTTCCTTTCGCCCCAACAGCAGCGGTCACTGCACCGCACCTTTCGTGGCCAAGCACCATGACTAACGGCGATCCAAGATGTTCTGCCGAGTATTCAATGCTTCCAACTACGACCGGATCCGTGACATTTCCGGCGACACGAATAACAAAAATCTCTCCTAGTCCTTTGTCAAAAACAATCTCGGGCGGTACGCGTGAATCGGAACAGGTCAGAATTATGGCATACGGTTTCTGAGAATGTGCCAGGCTGGTACGACTGGCGCTGTCACTTAAGGTACCACCGGTCATACGATTTTCTATAAATCGCTTATTACCATCGATAAGCTTTTGCAACGCCTCATCGGGCGTTATTGCCGCCCCCTGACTTGCAGCAGCATACGCCAAGCTTGTTACGGCCACGACAAGTCCGAAAACAACAATAATACTTTTCCAAATACAATTTTTAATCATTACGCTACCCCCTGCTTATATTTTAGCGCAAGTGTAATGGCTCTTAAAGGTATGTCAATACCATGTATGAATGTTTTTGCCAGATTAACCACTGTGCATCAATAGTTCTTGACGTTTAACTCTACCTGAATTATAAATAACAGCTCTTGGCGGAGTGGTGAAATGGTAGACACAGCAGACTCAAAATCTGCCGAGGGCAACCTCATGCCGGTTCGAGTCCGGCCTCCGCTACCAAATTCGTAATAAGATATGCTTATTTTTTATTTAAAACCCATTTTTGCCACAGCTTAACTGTGAAAAAAGTGGGTTTTTGTGTTTCAGAAGCTCTACACCGTGGCAATGACCGTTGAAAAACGAGGGAACAAACTTTATATTGTAAATTGATCTGGAAAAACTTTAGTGGTTGCCAGCAGTAAGGGGCAACTGCCGAAGTGGATGGCAACCCTATTATCTTGGGGCTGAACGATTATCTATCAAAGTAGTAGCTGTCATGCCTGAAACTGAAGAAAAACAGGGGAAGTAGATGATAATCAAATCAGCAAAAAAACCATTGGCGTTGGAACACAGCATTGACAAGTCTAAAACCACCGTCAACAACCCTAATGATAATTTTGTATTTGATCAAACTAAGTTCGATTCTGAAACAGCTTCTGATCTTCAATCAACTTTTAAAGCGTTCTGCTACGAAAATTTTGACGAGGTACCAAAGGATCAGCCCAAAGATGCATCCGTATTAGAAGAAGGATTCTCAAAATCAGCACGTGTGAAGTTTATGATCACAAAGAAGGATGAGGCTGACCTTCGCAGACTTGGTTATAATAAAGAACAAATCAATAAACTCAAACCGCAAGAGGCTGTAGATATAATCCAAGCTGGCACGAAATTGAACCATCCATCGGTCAAGAGTAAGTAGGGTTCATAATTTAAATTCAGATGCGGGATGAAATAAATCGTGTGAGGGGCAAATGACAAAGATTGATATCGTTGAAAAAATCAGTAATCAACTAGGATTTACAAAAAAAGCAGCATCAGACTATTTGGAATCAGTTTTTGCACTCATGAAAGAAACTCTTGCATCTGGTGAGGATATTAAAATTTCTGGTTTTGGTAAATTTGAGATCAAAAAGAAGAAAGACCGAAGGGGAAGAAATCCTGCCACTGGTGATTCGATAATTATTGAAGCTCGTAAGATTTTGACCTACAAATCAAGTACATTATTGAAAGCAAGGATCAATGGATAATATAAGCCACTTCCAGAGCTGAGTTGTATCGTGTAAACAAGCTGTTCAGCAAATTCTGTAAGGGTCGTATCCCTCCAGACGTTAGGGATCAGATCAAAAGGTGAGATTGCTATTGAATCTGGTGCTGGTCTGAAGTTTGTACAATATCTCACATCAATTATTTCCATGATCTCACATCCACAACCAGTTCCAGAAGAATTCAATGTGAAGTGCAGGTGCAGACCGAAGAGGAAACCGTGTAAAGGCATTATTATAGGTGGAACTGCCCATTGATATTGTGTTGCAGCGGACGGCCTGATTTTAAATAAACGAGCAGACAAGCATTGGAATGTTGTTATGAAAATCAGAGACCAGAAACAAAACATACTGAATCTATTGCTTACTCAGCCAATAGACATACCCGTTTTTCATGAAGTGGCATTGCGGTTGCTACAAATGATGAACGGCAACACTTACAGAATTGAAGAAGCAATAAAATTAGTAAATGAAGATACTGCATTAGCAGCTGAAATGCTTAAACATGCAAACTGTGCCTACAATTCAGGCAAGACTCCAATTACCACCATTAAGCATGCTATTATTAAATAAGCTACTGACGGTTGTCTAGACAGAAATTCGATAAATTTAAGTTTGGTCAAGCCCAGTTTGAATGTCCGTGTTCTTTGAAAGATCAACCAATTCAAGAAGACCGTTAAAGTATACCTCCGCCGGG
>JAQUCQ010000062.1 GCA_028686145.1 Desulfuromonadaceae bacterium
AGGCCGGCACTCAGGGCAGCCAAGCGAATTAATCTGAAGCTCAGGCTCAGTCAAGCCAATTTCGCGAAAAAAAGAGGTCAACATATTCAGAACCTGGGCATCAGCCAGCGGATCATGTACACCGGTAATTTCAGCGCCTATCTGGTGAAATTGCCGATAACGTCCTTTTTGCGGACGTTCATAACGGAACATCGGCCCCAGATAATACAATTTTGCTATCGGGTCCTGTGCATACAGTTTATGTTCAATGAACGCGCGCATGACTCCGGCAGTACCTTCCGGGCGCAAAGTAACACTATTTTCACCCTTGTCGGTAAAGGTATACATCTCCTTCTCAACAATATCTGTTGCATCACCGATCGAGCGGCAGAAAAGCTCGGTTTTCTCCATTACCGGGACCCGGATTTCACCAAAACCGTTACGTTCAAAAACCCGTCGGGCAGTCTGTTCAATATATTGCCAGCGTCCGGATTCATCAGGAAGAATGTCATTAAAACCTTTGACAGCCGTAAGTGCCACAAATCACCTCATAAAATAGTAAAAATAAAAAATCCGGACCGCACACTACCACTGCAGAGCCGGACCGGAATAGTACAAATCTAATCAGGAAACGCCGGATACACGCTGAATACAGTTTTTCCCGGATGTTTTGCCGGCATACATTGCCCTGTCAGCCATTTCAAGCAGGACATCTTTTGACGCAGTATCATCAGGGCAACAGGCATAACCGATACTGCAGGTCAAACGGATAACCTGCCCATCGGGCCCCGAAAAATGATGAGCTTCGACATGCCTGCGAATACGGTCGGCAACCAGTTCGGCAGTCACACACGTAGTTTCTACGAGGATGGCGGTATATTCATCACCACCGTAACGAATAACGATATCAACATCCCGGACAGATTTTTTGATCAGGGTACCAAATTCTGCCAGTACCCGGCTACCGACAAGATGACCATGGATGTCGTTCACCTGTTTAAAAGAATCAACGTCAATAAAAAGCACGGCAAGGTGAGAAGCATACCGTTCTACCCGTTTCATTTCACGTTCGAGAGCGATATCGAGATAACGATGGTTATAGAGTCCACTGACATCATCGATAAACATCAGATCTTTTGCTTTGGAAAATGTTTCTGCATTTTCAAAGGCACGTAAAGACTGATCAATCAAAAACAGAATATTCTTGCTGTTTTTCGTAATGTCAGGAAGTGGATTTGAGGGCGTATTCAAAAGTACAATCATGCCGAATGCCGCTGAATGGGTGTAGAGCGGAATCAGAAAAGCTTCGGTAAACCCTTCTGAGCTGTAAGGCAATGATAGCTGCAGATGATGAAGTGAAAAATTTTCAGAAACTGGTGCTGCAAGTTGTGTCTGAATCTCTCCCGCAAGTAATCTGCCGAGTTCAGTGGAAATTCCTTTGGTTACCTTCAATTCAGGTGTCCCGTCAATCATAAAAAAGCCGAGAGCATGGCTGATTCCAGTTTCACGAGCAATCGCTTCAACAAGGAGGTAGTAAAGATGTTCGCGGTCCAAACAGCCAGCGATGGACTGACTGGCGCGAAACAGTGAAAGCATGTTCCTTAATTCATCATTTTCATCAAGAAGACGGCGTTGACGAATACACTGGGCAACTGAATGTTTAAATTCATCGGGATTAACAGGCTTTACGAGATAGTCCCGGGCACCATGCTTCAGGGCAAAAATTGCTGATTCCAGATTCGCATTACCGGTAACCATGATGACGTCAACCGTCGGATGGTTTTCACGGACCCGAGACAGGATTTCAAGTCCGCTGATATCAGGCATGACCAGATCGGTAATAACCAGAGAATACTGCCCGTTGGCAAGCATATCGAGCCCGTCGTTCCCACAGGATGCGGTTTCAACCTGATACCCTTCGCTTTGCAGCAGGTTTAAAAACATATCCCTGAAAAACCGGTCATCTTCAACTAACAGGATTGTATCCATTTAGCGCCGCTCAATAAGTATATTTGTAAAATTATCGTACCTTATGTACTCTATTTCACGGTACGGAGTCAATGTCATTCAGGCCTATAGGGGGTTGTAACAGACCAGCTGAATCCATTTGTGACAAGCTCAATCGTTCCATCTCGATCCGTACGATACAAAGGGATCCGTTTAGATTTGAGCAGATCAACTGTCCGTCCCGAAGGAAGGCCAAAACTATTTCCGGCACCGGCAGAAATCAATGCCAGTTCCGGGTGTACCCGTTCAAGAAAGGCCTCAGACGTTGAGAAGCGGCTGCCGTGATGCCCAATCTTAATGACCGTAGATTTCAATTCATGCTGACCTGCAACCATCATCTGTTCGGCCTCAAAACCTGCATCGGCACAAAAAATCATGCTGAAGGTACCATAGCAAAGACGAAATACGAGCGACTGCTCATTTACGCTCGACTCGTCATTCTCCTCCGGAGTTTGCAGGGATTTTCCCGGTGAGAGTACCGTAATGGTGACTGGCCCCGGAAGTGTAATGATGTCTCCGGCAACAAGTATACGCTGCGGAACCTTCCTTTTACCCAATTCACTCAGCACTTCGGCTGACACGCCCGTGCCGCTCCAGAATTCATCGACAGTGAAGTTTTTAATGATAAAGGGAAGACCGCCGCTATGGTCGGGATGATCATGCGTTGCTATCATCCTGTCAACACGTCCGACATGCAACGTTCCCAGAGCTGGGGCCAGTAGCCGTTGGCCGAAGTCGTGTCCGGTTTCATTCAGATACCCGCCTCCATCCACAAGGAGTGTCATACCATGCGGAAGTCTCACCAGCATTGATTCAGCCTGCCCGACACTAAGCATCGTAATATGCAGACGGTCATCCACAGTAGAGGCAACATACATATGCAACACACACGCACTGACCGGTATCAATATCCCCAAAACCGGGAGCAGGATTCTGCCGCGCACAAATGTTATGCACGTCATAAACATCAGGAAAAACAGCAGATCACAACGATTGATGCCATAAAACGTAATCACCGGAAGAGAGGTACACCACATGATAAAATTATTAGAGAGATTTACCAGTGATGCGGCCGGCCAGAGCACAAAAGGAGCAAAGGATGGGAACAGCGTCATAAGCGGCAGTGCAATAAATCCGGTTAACACCGCACCATAGCCAAGCAGTGGGACAATTATAAAATTGGTCAGAATTCCGTTGAATGAAGCGATTTTGAAGACAAACAGCACTGGGAGCAGGGTTACGCACGAGGCGACAGCAGATACGGCGACAAACTGGACCAGACTGCGCTGCCAGGCAGAAGATATGGTTGCAGTACGCTTCATAATTAATGGAACAGCAACAAGTATTCCCCACAGAGACAAAAAAGAAAGTTGGAATGACACATCAAATAAAGTCGGTGGATTGATCGCCACCAAAATAAACGCTGCAAGCAAGAGTGTATTGATTGAATCTTGCTCTCTCTCTGTGAAGAGCGCCACAGCAAAAGCAAACAGCATAATGACCGATCGAGATGTTGCCGGTGCAGACCCGGTCAAAAACAGATAT
The DNA here is from genome assembly GCA_028686145.1 of Desulfuromonadaceae bacterium. Lineage (GTDB taxonomy): Bacteria > Desulfobacterota > Desulfuromonadia > Geobacterales > Pseudopelobacteraceae > JACRCG01. The sequence continues at coordinate 3,532 of JAQUCQ010000062.1, forward strand.
GCCAGCATAACCGGAACGACAATGAGTAAAGCAACCCTGCGGATATTCCAGCGCAATGCGGAGAATTCACATCGAGTCAGCAACCAGATCACCACCATAGTTATAAACGCAGCGATAATACCAACATGAAAACCGGAAATAGACAGAATATGATTGACCCCCGCCCTGGTATAGGCATCGGCCAGATCCTGCGGAATCCGTCCTTGATCACCGATAAGCAATGCCGTCAGGATTGAAGATATCCGTTCATCATAAATTGAACACCGGATACCGTCTCCCAAATGTCGCGCTGTCCGGTCAACTGACCGTTGCCAGAAAACAACTGCAGCAGCACGAATAAGAACTATCTCACGTTCAGATGCGACTCGACAGGTTGCCGATATCCCTTGAAATGCCAGATAGCGGGAATAATCAAATTCTCCCGGCAACCCCAGTAGATGTGGCACGGAAACACGGGAATTAAAGCGAACCCGGTCTCCACGATTCAATGAAATTTTTCCTTCGCTGACTGACAATAGCAAAAGCCCGGTAGACGGCTCCGCACGCCCTCCACTGAATATGCGTTCAACCTGAACGGTCATATGGCTTCCTTCAGAAGTAACTGAAGGCCGTGTTGTAATAACACCTTCTATAGTTATAGGGCTGGAGGAAGCTTTGGTGCTGATAGAAAAGGGGGATAGTTCGGGCGACAGCCAGGGATGCAGTGCACACAAACCCCAGAAAAAGAAAAACAGCGCAGTACAGGTGGAAAAAGGCCATGAATAGGGTAGAAAAGAAACGAGCACAAGACATGAAAAAACAGCTGCAACAAGGGTTATGTCACAACAATAGCCACCAAGCCCAGACAAAGCCACTCCGCAGGACATGAAGATAAATGGGATTAATAACGGCCAGCGACGTATCATTGATACATAAAGTGGAGCATGAATCCTCCCTAAGTGATCATAATTTAACTATAAAAAGATCTTTATACTATGCTTCACTATGTATCACAGCTTATGCCTCTTGAAAACATGACAATTGAATGGTAGAAGAATGATGTCTCCTGTAGAATGCTCCTCCTGATAAAGCAAAGGCTTCTGGAAAAGATTTAAGATTTCGAAATACCTTTCCGTGCAACACACTTTTCTGAAGCTGCCACACTTGGAGAACAAAAAGAATGATGGAACATATTCTGATTGTTGATGATGAAGAGATGATCCGGGATTTACTTTCCTCCGCCCTTGCGCAGGAAGAGTACGTGTGTCATCAGGCGTCCAATGTTGACGAAGCCTTTGTAATTCTCGGCGAGCACCCTGTTGACCTCGTTATTTCAGATATCATGATGCCGGGTCGAAGTGGAGTCGAATTACTACGCGACCTGAAAAAAGTTGATCCAGACATCGCTGTCCTGATGATAACGGGGCTTTCCGATATGAACACCGCAATGGAGTGTGTCCACCTCGGAGCTGATGATTATATAACCAAACCTTTCGGGATTAATCGTGTTGTCTTGACCGTAAAAAATCTGCTTGAACGGCGCTGTCTTGCCATTGAAAAGAAAAACTATCAGGTAAGCCTCGAGTTTAAAGTAATGGAGCAGACTTCCCAGATACGGAAAACTATGAATGAACTTTCCAGCGCCTACGATAACACCCTGGCAGCACTGGTAAAAGCCCTGGATGCGCGCGAGAAGGAAGTCGGCTCCCATTCGGAACGAGTCATGAACTTTGCATCGTTTCTGGGAGCAAAGTTGGGAATGGCGGGCAAAGAACTTCAGGAGCTCGCAAAAGGAGCATTACTGCATGATATTGGAAAGATAGGAATATCCGATAATATCCTGCTTAAAGCTGGCCCTCTTGACGATATTGAATGGGTGGAAATGCGCAGACATCCGCACGTTGGTTATGCCATCTTGTCAGAAATAGACTTCTTGAAGATGCCGGCCCAGATAATTCTCACTCACCATGAACGCTATGATGGCACCGGCTATCCGAACCAACTCAAGGGAGAACAAATTCCGATTGGCTCGCGCATCTTTGCTATTGTCGATACACTGGATGCCATGACATCAGATCGACCATATCGTAAAGCTCTCCCTTTCGATCGAGCCACCGCCGAAATATTTAAATACCGGGGCAGCCAATTCGACCCGATAATAGCAGATCTTTTTCTTTCGATTCCTCGTAAACACTGGGAAGAATGTGCAGGAAAACGATTTTTATAAAGAAAACGGGGTCAGACGAATCCGAACCCCGTAACAAGCGTAATTTATAATATCTAACTACTCTTCGTCTTCAAAAGCATCGTCCTCACCACCGTCAAAATCCTCCATTGCAAACGCGTCATCGTACCCTTCACCATCACCGTCATCCGCGTCAATATCATCAGCTTCTCCAGAAATATAGTGTTCAGGAATCTTGATTTCAACCTCGGCTATTTTCTCAAATCGGCTCAACACGGCAATATTCGTACAAAAACGGCCTTTCCTGTGATCACACGAATCTAAATCACACAGGTCGAACAGTTGAATTTCACTGCAGAGGCGTTGCGGAAGCGACGTTGGCTTTAGTACGGTAGGCATGACAAGCTTTCCTCAACACGCACTGCTCAGAAATTCTGCTGCTTTGGCAACATCTTCTCTGCAACCAATATAAACCGGACAACGTTGGTCAAGACCTTCAGGAACAATATCAAGGATTGGAATGTCACCATTTGTGGCGGCTCCTCCGGCCTGCTCGATCAAGAACGCCATCGGATTGAGTTCAAATAGCAAGCGCAGCTTGCCGTTAGGAGAATCGCTGAGCGCCGGGTACATGAAAAGCCCTTTTCCCTTCATCAGGATCTGATTAAAATCCGGCACAAAACCACCGGAATAACGCAATTTTGCACCTTTTTCTTCAAGGTAACAGATAAAACGCTCATTTCCCTCGCTGTATTTTTTACGCAATCCACCCGGGGAATAAATATCGCCGGAAGGTTTCATCTGAATATTTTCACGGGTAAGTGTATATTCCATCAACTGATTCATGGTAAATTCAAAGACGCCTTTTCCGACAGAATAAACCATTGAAACACGAGGACCGTAAAGAATATAAACGGCGCCTACCATTTTGCGGCCAGGCTGAAGCAAATCATCACCTTGGTAGATGCCGACAATTGTGCCAACCGCCAAGTTGACATCAACCAGCGAAGATCCATCCAACGGGTCGTAGGCAACAGAAAACATACCTTGGGGATTGCTGGTAACCTGAAAAATTTCCTCCATTTCTTCGGATGCAATATTGCACACGACTCCCGAATGCTGCAGACGCTTGCGCATAATACGGTCTGAGAGAACATCAAGAGCAAGCTGTTCCTCACCATACAGATTGGAGGTACCGGCAACACCTAAGTCACCGGTTCGAATTGCGTTGATTACATACTTGCTTGCTTCGGCAATTTCACAGATAAGGTGAACAAGATTGCCGCTGATGTTCTGATCACGCAAATGCTGGCGCAGATCAATCTGAAATTTAGTCTTACCTGCTTGGCTATACATACTTCCTCCAAAATGATTCAAATAAGTATATTATCGGGACGAACATACTGAATAATGGCTGTTTTAGCAAGATTAAAAAATATTTTGCACGACACAACTAAATGTATCGAACTGATTAATCTATTATCACCGTATCCTGTCAGACCTCATATACCGCACCGTCGCATAACAATTCAATGCCATCAATGGCCAATGCTTCAATCTCCTCATGTATGCGGTGGTAATACTGAGGTTTGGGGTGGGTTATGAGAATTCGCCTGGGCAATATAGCAATTTTTGCCAGTTCTTCAACCAGCATTGATGCCGTTAAATGTTTGGTCAGTTGCGCCAGATCATTCATAGAATTAGGGAAGGAAACTTCAACAATCAGGGCATCCGCACCTGAGCAGTACGTCCATATTTCCTCTGTCGGACCGGTATCTCCTGTATAGACAAGCGTACTTCCACCTGACTTAACCAGATATCCCACTGTTGGAACGGTGTGGTTTACCGGAATAGCCGTAACCGAGTAACCATTGACGTTATTCTGGTGATACGGTGTAACGGTCTTGAACGTAATAACAGGATTCTCCAGCGATGGAATCCTAGTGAAATCGGGCCAGATAACATTGTTAAACAGATGATTCTGCATCGCGGCAATAACTTCATCAGTACTATAGACTGAAACAGAGTGAAGCAGATTTTTTATGACGATATTATCGGCAAGGGCAGGAATACTGCGAATATGATCCAAGTGTGAATGGGTAATAAAAATAGTATGTATTTTCCACTGTTCTTCTTCGCTAAGCACCGAACCGATCGTGCCGGCATCAAGGAGCAATTGATCATCAAGCAAAAAAGCCGGCGGCCTGAAGTCAGGCAGTTCTGCACCGGCGCATCCGAGTACCCGTAATTTCATAGGCTCTCCTGGAAAGCAGCAATATATGAAAACAAGACAATGTAATATTTAGTATTTCCACCATTGAAAAAAGTCATCTCTAAATGAATAACCCCGCCGCAATCAGCGGGGTATTTGCAACCTTAGTTAATACTTGAATCGCCCCAAGGGAAGGGGAATTTACCCTTAGAGATTAAATAGTATCTGAATCAGAGGCTGATGTGCCGCAGTATTTACACACCGAATCCTTCCAGGGAAAAGTCCTGCCGCAATGACGACACTTCCGAAAATGTCCGCGTATCTCATTGGTCGGCAGGTGGAAATGCAAAACAACCAGAAAGAACGGAAAAACTCCTGCCAACAGTCCCCACAGTAAAGGGTTTTTGCCCCGTGAAAGGGCATATTTGAATCCCAAGGCCGCCGGAAGACCGAAAAGCAGCAGCAGGAATATCAACTCACTCATGAGCATGCCTCCGTAAAACAAAAGGCTGAGCTACTGCCCAACCTTCTTTTGTATCGGTATTGTTTCATCAAGAACTATCAGATAGCCATCCGGATCAAAGCACCACATTTCCTTGACGCCGTATGGTTTGATATCCAGCGGATAGAGAATCTCAAGCCCTTCTTCCATAATTGCATCACGTATTTCTTCAATATCAGTAACTTCAAAATGAAGCGTAACCCCTATTCCACGGGGAAACATGCTGAAACGTGGTTCAAGAACCGGATGGGCTTTGATGACATCAGCCTCCTCCACGAAAATAATTGCCATGCCATCCATATCGATTATCAGATGATCAGGAGCACCTTTCGACGTAAAAGACCGTTGCACTGGCAATTCCAGTATTCCAGCGTAAAAAGCCTCCGTGACAACCAGTTGCGAAACTGACAGCTGAAGTGAATGCGGAGCGCGATGAGCCTTCACTCAATACCTTTATATAAAATAGAAGCATACGCGGAAAGACGGGAAAGCCAGTTGGAATAGATCAGGGCGCCTACCACCATCAGAAGAATCCCGGTAATTATTTCAAAGATGTGGATATATTTTTTAAATCGGTTAAATACAGCCATGAATCGATTCATAGCAAGCGCTGATAAAAAGAACGGCACGCCCAACCCCATGGAGTAGAGTAACAGCAGCAGTATCCCGTGATATACGCTATCCTCGGTCGCAGCCACCGCAAGAATCGCCGCAAGTATTGGCCCGATACAGGGGGTCCACCCGGCCGCAAACGCGATACCGACAAGAAAACTACCGATATACCCTGCCGGTTTGTGCTTGATATTGAGTCTTTTTTCACCCAGAAGAAATTTAAGAGGCAGAAGTCCGGTCACATGAATGCCAAGCAGAACCAGAATAATGCCACCTACTTTTCTGATGATGGTGGAGTGTTCCTGTAAAAAAGATCCGATATATGTTGCCGAGGCCCCCAAAAGAACAAAAACGACGGTAAAACCACTGATAAAACATAGTGCATGAAGGATTGTTTTTTGGCGGATGATATGTGTAGGGTGCTCCGCCTGCATGTCGGCATAAGAAATGCCTGTAATGTACATAACATAAGAAGGAATCAGCGGAAACACGCACGGTGAAAGAAACGACAGCAGGCCTGCAATAAAAGCCCCTATATAGGTTACATCATGACCGGTCATAGTAGATATCCTATTTCATCAAACCTTCAAGAAAGGAGACAGCTTCCGGGGAATCCCACGCAAATCCTCCGATAACTTTTTTAACCAGAACGCCCTGTTTGTCGATAATAAACGATTCAGGCACCCCGGTAATTCCATATGATTTAATTGCAGCACCGCTCTCGTCAATATACGCCGGAAGCATATACCCGGATTCCTTGAAAAAAGATTCAACAGCCGGTTTGCCTCCTTCATCAATCGAAACGGCAACCATTTGAAACGGTTTTCCAGCCATTAAACTGTTCAACTTCATCATGGAAGGAATCTCTTCGCGGCAGGGTGGACACCATGTCGCCCAAAAATTCAGCAGAACGACTTTGCCTTGAAGATCAGATAATTTAAGGGCACTCCCGTTGGCCACGGATACGACCGAAAAATCCGGTGCAGGACTCTTTTCGACGGCAACGACATCTTTTCCAGCGGTGCCGGCACTTTTTTGGGGTTTATCCGCCTTAGAGCAGGCGGCCAGAGAGAAAAGCAGACAAGCTAAGAACAGGAAGAGAATTCGTTGCATGAAACCTCCGGTGATTTAATGATGAGAGACTGCGACTGCGGGTACAAAAGAAATAGCCTGAAATCAGACTTATTTACTGCGCGTCACTACATATTCTGACAAACTGAGCAGAGCCTCACGAACTGGGGATGGCGCAAACAGGTCCAGATGATTCTTGCAGCGGTCAATATAGAAGCGGGCGCTGTCAACAGTATAGGCAATCCCACCATACTGTTTGACGAGACCGGAAACCGCACGGAAATCGTCCAGTGACATTTCATCCTGCTCAACAACAGCAGCAATCACTGCACGCTCGGCAACTGTGCAGTGTCGCAGCGTATGAATCAGCGGCAGAGTAATTTTTCCTTCTTCAAGATCATGACCGATACTCTTGCCAAATTCTTCTTCGGTAGCAACATAATCAAGGATATCATCCATCAATTGAAACGCAATGCCGAGATCCATACCAAAATCAGCCAGCGCCTTCTGTAAGCGAGGAAGCACAGCACCTAACACAGCACCGGCTTCACAAGCAGCAGACATAAGGATTGCTGTTTTGGAGCGAACGACATTGATATACCGCTCCTCAGTCAGATCAATCTCACCAGTACAAAGTAACTGCATAACCTCGCCTTCAGCTATTACAGTTGTTGCGTCGGAAAGAATCCGGAGGATATCAAGGCTGCCGACATTGACCATTAGAGAAAATGATTTGGAAAAAAGAAAGTCCCCCACCAGTACCGAGGCTTCATTTCCCCACAATGTATTTGCTGAAGCAATGCCACGCCGCAGTGTAGCACTATCAACAACATCGTCATGCAGTAGAGTCGCCGTGTGAATGAACTCTACGACACTTGCAAGTGGCACAGCTTTATCGGCCGTATAGCCACTCAAACGGGCGGCAAGAAGCAACAAAGCGGGGCGGACACGTTTGCCGCCGCTGGAAAGTACATATTCTCCAACTTTGCGGATCAGAGGGACATCTGACTCCAAATCTTTGCGGAACTGCTGTTCAACCAGTTTGAGATCTTCGCCGATTATGGCAAGTGCAGCCTGCATGAGATGACTTCCTTAAGGTAAATTCGCACCATAGTAATGGAATGGTTTCCGATTTGTCAAAGCATTTTTGGCAGTATTTATGGCGTTTTGCAGGTCGATCCCTATAATGTTTCGATTGCCAGACGTAACTCCACAGTATATTGTAAGCAAGTAACTAAAGAGGTAACACAAAAGGAACTTGTATGCGATTTGATGAACTCCCGATTCCCGAACAGGTGCTTCGCGGCATTGCTGAGAGCGGTTTTAGTATCTGCACCCCCATCCAGGAACAAACACTGCCGACGACTTTGACCGGCAGCGACATCGCCGGTCAGGCACAAACCGGAACCGGTAAAACGGCCGCTTTTCTGATTTCCCTTTTCACTCGACTACTCACAAACAAGGAACCTGCCGGCCGGCCACGTGCTTTGATTCTGGCACCGACCCGCGAACTTGTGGTTCAAATCGAAGCGGATGCCAAGCAACTGGGAGCACATTGCGGTTTCGCCGTTCAGGCAATTTATGGCGGTGTTGATTATATGAAGCAAAAGAACGCCCTGCTGGACGGTGCCGATATAATAGTCGGTACTCCGGGACGTTTGATCGATTACCTCAAGCAGAAGATCTACAGTTTAAAAGATATTGAGGTGCTGGTTATTGACGAGGCCGACCGTATGTTCGATCTCGGCTTCATTGCCGATCTTCGCTTTATTCTCCGTAAACTGCCGCCATTTGAAAAACGCCAGAACCTGATGTTTTCGGCTACCCTCAACCCCCGAGTCATGGAGTTAGCATACGAATTCATGAATTCTCCGACCAGGGTATCGGTAACCCCGGAAACCATGACCGCGGAACGCGTGGAACAAGTTTTGTATCATTGTTCCCGCAAAGAGAAATTTTCACTTCTTCTGGGGCTTCTGCGGCGTGATGGGATGGTGCGCACGATGATATTCATAAACACCAAACG
>JAQUCQ010000063.1 GCA_028686145.1 Desulfuromonadaceae bacterium
ATCATTACTCATTTTATATTTTAGGATACTGCCAGATGCTATCGAATGATCTCTTAAAAATACTTACCTGCCCTGTCTGCAAGGAGACACTCCAGCCTGATGAAGTAAAGCACGTTTTACAGTGCCAGCTATGCGGATTGGAATTTCCTGTGAAAGACGGCATCCCAATTTTGCTGGTAGACGACGTATGATCCCCCCCAAGATTCTCATAATTCGTACAAGTTCCATAGGCGACGTGGTTATGGCCTCTCACTTAGCAGAGGGACTACGCATTAAATTCCCAGAAGCACAAATTTCTTGGCTTGCCGAACCACAAGTGGCACCCCTATTAGAGCATAACCCAGCTCTCAATTCAGTAATTGTATGGCCGAAGATGCACTGGAAGAAGATGCTTAGAAGTATACAGCTTATTAAACTGTATACTGAGGTAAAGGATTTTATCGCCAAGCTCAGAGATAATAGATTTACTATGACGATTGATGCTCAGGGGCTATTGCGGACGAGGGTACTGGCCTGGCTGAGCAGTGCTCCACAACGGATAGGGTTTGATTCTCGCGAACCAGGGCAAAGCCTTATGACAAAGCTGATCCAAAGTGGAGATAACACTCACCAGATCGGCAGTGAATATTTTTATCTACTTGAACAGCTCGGCATAAACACGGCAGGGCTCAGACAATCCCTTTACCTTGATCAAGTCAGTTACATTGCAGCGGCAAATCAACTTGTGACAGCCGGTATAAGCGGCTCATATGTGGTATTTGCACCATTTACAACGCGTCCACAGAAACATTGGTTTGAACAACAGTGGATCGAGTTGGCGCAAGAAGTTTCAAAGATTCTATTGCTTCAAATCGTATGGCTCGGTGGCCCTGGAGACAAAGAAGCAGCAGAGTCCCTTGCACACAAGGGCGGTGGGATTAGTCTTGCAGGTAAAACTGACTTAAGTACGTCTGCTGCAATTATTTCAAAAGCGGCTCTTATGGTCGGCGTTGATACAGGGCTTACCCACATGGGAACAGCCTTTCTCATTCCAACCATAGCTCTGTTTGGTTCCACATGCCCATATACTGCGACACGAAATCCACATACGGTTATACTCTATCATCAGCTATCCTGTTCACCGTGTCGGCGTAAACCTGCATGCGATGGTAAGCATGACTGTATGCGAGCAATAACCGTTGCAGAAGTGATGCAGACTATCCGCCGGATGGAAATATCAAGGCGTACTACATGAAAATTATGCATATTGAAACAGGCCGCCATCTCTATGGCGGTGCCCTACAGGTTTGCTATCTTATGGAAGCATTGGCGCAACGTGGAGTCGAAAATTTCTTGGTCTGCACCAAAGATAGCGAGATCGCACGTGTAGCCGCTCCCTATGCCAATATTGAAGCCATACCAATGCATGGCGATCTGGACCTGTTGTTCCCCTTCAGACTTTCGCATCTGATCCGGACACATCAACCGGATATTGTGCATGTTCACAGCAGACGCGGCGCAGATTTGTGGGCCGGGTTCTGTGCTCATCAGCACAAGACGCCTGCCATTATCACCCGAAGGGTGGATAACCGCGAGTGGCCTCCCTTCGCCCGCTTCAAATACCGATCCTATGATCGTGTTATCAGCATATCGGAAGGAATCAGACAGGTGTTGCTGACAGAGGGTCTTGCACCGAAGAACGTTTTATGCATTCACAGTGTTGTCAAAACGGAGAATTATCAGGCAACGGCAGACCGTGCGTGGTTTGCGGAGCAATTTGGGATACCTGTTGCGGCACCAGTTATAGGTGTAATTGCCCAGCTGATTCCACGCAAAGGACACCGATTTCTGCTACAAATAGCACCTCAGTTAATTAGCAGGTTCCCGAATTTGAGGATTGTTATCTTTGGCCAGGGGCCGTTACGGCATGAACTGGAAAAATATGTTGCAGAGCACCACCTGACAGATGTTGTCAGTTTTGCTGGATTCCGGAATGATATGCCTGTGATACTTCCATGCCTCGATCTTGTGGTGCACCCTGCTTTGATGGAGGGACTAGGGGTTTCGCTGCTACAGGCAGCTGCTGCGAGCATCCCTATTGTTGGAGCACGGGCAGGAGGAATTCCAGAGATTGTGCGTGACGGAGTGAATGGGCTATTGGTGGAACCCGGAAGTACGGATGAACTATATGAGTCAATAGTCCAGTTGCTTGCAGCCCCCAGTACAGCACGCCAGTTTGGCCGTGCTGGTAGAGATTTGGTTACGGCCGAATTCTCAATAACTACCATGGTGGAAAAGTATCTGGATATTTATCATGAACTTGCTATCGGAAACCAATAATGGCTAGCAATTTTGTCGCATACCTCACAGCAAACGATGACAGCTCATATATAAAAGACATACTTAACTTTTATAACATGGCAAGATTTCACCCCGGTGTTGAACATATAAATTTATTTATAGCAATAAGTGCAGTAAAGCCCATTACTGCTTCTGATATGAAAAAATTAAAGGGCCTAATACTAATTGTGGAAAACTGTAAGTGGATTACAGTTGTAAAGGTTATACTAAAAGGAAATGTGGGACGTGACTTTAGTTCTGCCTATATATGTTTAAAAGAAATAGCACAACTTGCCACTTACAATGATTTAGTTATGGTTAAAAACCGTAGCGGGTATGGGCCACTGACTCATAACTGGTTTCAGTCTTACCTTAAGCAGCTAAGTTCAAATAGTAAGATTGGTCTTGTAGGGTCGACTATTAACTTGAATGGGCATCCAAAAGCAAAGCTTGAATTTAATAATACTCATGTTCAAACCTATGTTTATATGAGTTATTGGCAACACTTTGCCAGCATAATTGACATATTTCCAGCAGTTCAGTGTACTGACAGACTAAAGCTTATCATAGAAGGTGAAATAGGTTTAAGTAGAATATTTATGGAAAGGAACTTGGCGTTATCATGCTTGGCTTGGCCTGACCATATATTCACCTTACAAAACATCAAAGATCCTCATCTTCCACAAACTGACATAAAAAGCAAAGTAAGAGGAATTCCAATCCGCTACAAGTATAAATCTTACGGCAGAGGGCTCCTTTTTATAAGAATCAAATATTTATTTTTAATGTTTTCAGCTATTCGAAAAAGCCCGGATGTCACGTTTGAGCTATCAGATTCGTTTGGCAATCTGTGCATAAAAAACGATTGCCTCGATTATTTTTGATACTTCAAGCGGTTCAGCAGGGTGCTTTACTGGGTGGAATTAATGAAAATTGGAATTGGCTTCTTCGGTCTTCCCCGCAGCACTGACCTTACTTTTGAATCGATTGATAAATATATTTTGCAGCCAGCTGCCAGCCTTGGTACGGTGCTGACGCGATACCACCTTTATCAACAAACGCATGTGGTAAATTCACGCTCAAACGAAAATTCCATCCTAACCCCGAATCAGTATGCACCTTTCAGTGCACTTCAAGGAGAGTTGCAACGACCTGAAGGAGTGGCGGAAAGTTATGGACTTACAACAATTGCTAAGCAAGGCGACACCTGGAATGACAACTTGCAATCGCTACGGAATCATTTGCTGCAGTTGCACTCATTGCGTTGTGTTACTCAGCAACTTGAAGAGATCTCACCAGATATTGTAATTTTCGTACGTCCCGATCTTTGTTACCACCAATCATTTGAACAGGGACTTCGCGCCATACTTGAAAACAGGGCACGAACCGTACGCCTCCCTTTCTGGCAGTGGGCCGGTGGATATAATGATCGTTTTGCAATCTGTACTAAAGATGCATTTGCTGTCTATGGCAGGCGAATTGAGCAGATTCAACTATACCTTAAAACGTATCCTAAAAAACCTCTGCATGCAGAGCGATTACTCCGTTTTACGCTTGACAAAGAACTGATAGCTGTACGGCGTCTTGATGTACAAGCTACGAGAATTCGAGTAAATGGTGATGAAGCAAAAGAAGATTTTTCCCTTGTGCAGGCCAACCGTTTGATTCGCTGGGGGGTACGAGAAGTAAAGAAATCTGTACTTGGAATGCTAAAAGGAAAAAATACATGAAAATTGCTATTATCAGGCTCACATCTTTGGGAGATGTAATCCACGCCATGGCCTCGCTTCAGATCATCCGCCGCACTCTTCCTGATTGCAGTATCACCTGGGTGGCAGATAAACGCTTTGCCGACATCTTGGATTACCACCCGGACATTCAGGAAATCGTTAAGATCGACCTGAGAGGCCTTAAAAAGCGGAGGCCTTTGCTAAAAGCCATTGCAGCTGAATACCAACGGCTTGCTGCTCTCGGACCATTCGATGTAGTCATTGATCTACAAGGCATGATAAAATCTGCAGCCATAGCTGCCATTCTGGGCGGTGATAAATACGGCCCCAGCAACCCCAAGGAAGCATTGGCTGGTCTGTTTTACAATCATGCTATTCAGCAGCCACAGGGTTACCCTGCGGTCTGCCGTGCAGTAACTCTGGTTGCCCGCAGCCTGAAACTTGATTTCCAGCCAAGTGAACTGACAACTCCCAAACCCTACCTATTTTGGGGCAGTGAAGATGATATAATAACGAATGAATATTTTTCTCGGGAACAACGAAACATTATCATTGTGCCCGGATCTAGTACGGCGTATAAAAATTATCCTCCAGATAAGTTTGCCCAACTGGCAAACCTGCTCCGGGAAAATATTCTAATCTGCCACGGCAATCAACAGGAGTTGGCAATTGCAACTCAAATTGCCGAGCAGTCCCCACATGTACGGATCCTGCCACGCTTAACACTCAACCAGCTTAAAGCAGCCATCGGTCGGACAGATCTGGTCATTGGAGCTGATACAGGACCAATGCACATGGCATGGGCAAGCGGAACTCCTTCGATCACCCTTTTCGGATCAACTCCGGTATGCATAACACCTACTGAACACAACCTTATAATTAAAAGCAAAACTTCTATTAACACTCCGAGACCACATGCAAAGGACACTTCAGTTAGAGATATTTCCGTTGAAGAAATTATGACGTTGGCTAATCGCCTCTTGCATGCAAATTCAGCTTTACCATGACTCATTCTTCCAGGCCATCTGATAAAATATTAAACAGTCAAAATTAAATGCAGCAGGATACTTTGTGCTAAAAATATCGCGTATATGAAAACATACCTTTTTGTAAACCCGGCATCGGGACATTATTCAGCCAAAAATTGGCAGTTTGTTTTAGAAAATTTGCACGAGAGCGGAACAAGTCCTGTTATTTTTCAGGTTCGTACTCCTACCGAAATTTCAGCGTATTGTCGTACTATCAATAAAGCGCAAGGTGCTCCTTTGGTCATCGTCGCCGGTGGCGATGGGACCATCAATGCCGTCACCAACGGGCTGAAACCGGGCACTGCAACCCTCGCGGTGCTGCCATTCGGTACATCAAACGTATTGGCAGCAGAAATCGGCATAACATCTATAGATAACGCTCTTGAACGAATAAAGGGCAAAAAAACACAATCTCTTTCAGTCGGCGTCATTGAACTGGAAGGTCACTGCCACCGCTTTCTGCTTATGGCAGGGATAGGACTCGACGGGGCTGTAGTCAGGGATGTGTGGCCATTTGGAAAAAGGTTTTTACGACAGGGGGCCTACGTCTTATCGGCGCTAAAGAATGCAATGGCATGGGACACCACTTTGTTCAACATAGACACTTCAGAAAGAAATATAACCTGCCACACTGCCATCATCTGCAATGCCTCCCGGTATGGCGGAAATTTTGTCCTGTCACCGGATAGCAGCCTGTTTTCGTCAGGGCTTTCTGCCGTCTGCATTACAGAGAACACGCGACGCACCTATCTGAACAGCGCATTGGATCTCTTTCGGGGCATGGCAGAAGCAAACAGGGATATGATCCGGCTACACTCTTCAGTTTTTGAGGTCTCGGGGAATCACCCCATCCAGATTGATGGTGATTTCATTGGATACGGTCCTGCACGCATATCCACCTGTGCTGATTTTGCCAGGATTATCGTGTAGCCAAGTTTTTCCCCAGTCCAGTAAATCTATAATGCAGGATGTACACACTATGCCGCTTCATCGCTTTTCCCGCACTGAACTTCTGATCGGCACAGAAGGGTTATCCACCCTAGCTGATAAACATGTCATGATCTGCGGCATTGGCGGCGTCGGCAGCTATGCCGCAGAAGCGCTTGGCAGGTCTGGTATCGGGCGTATCACTCTGGTAGACTTTGACGACATCTGCCTGACCAACATCAATCGTCAAATCCATGCGCTCTCCAGCACCGTGGGGCAACATAAAGTGGATGTCATGGCAGCGCGCCTGCGCGATATCAATCCAGCTGCCGAGATCATACCGATCAAAGCATTTTTTTCCAGCGAGAATGCCGCTCAGCTGCTTGCGCCCCGGCCCGATTATGTCCTTGATGCCATTGACCATTTCACCGCCAAAGCGTCGTTGATAACGATCTGCCGCGAGCAGGAGATCCCAATCATCTCCAGCATGGGGGCTGCCAACAAACTGGACCCCACAAAAATAGAAGTATCAGACATATCAGCTACCAGAAATTGTCGGATGGCCCGCAGCATGCGAAAAATTCTAAAAAATTCCGGCGTCAGCTCCGGGGTACAAGTTGTCTATTCGACTGAATTGCACCGTGAACTTGATCCCGCATCATCAAGCGCCTGTGGTACCGACTGCATCTGTCCCAATCGTGCCGAACAGGCGTTCCGCTGCGAGCAGCGCCGGGTGATTCTCGGCAGCATTTCATTTATACCATCCATCTTCGGGCTAACCATGGCAGGAGTTGTTATCAATGAGCTTTTGAAGGTGAATCCACACACGGCAACAAAAGTTTGAGTCTTTCGGATAAAACCATGCTGTTTTTTATTGACAAGCCCTGAAAATAAAGGGTAACGTCACAACACCTCAGATTAAAGATCCTGGCATCCGAGTAGACCCCTAGACTTCTTCAAACTTAAAAATATTCGAACCTACTGAAAAACTATACATCTGCTCTTTGAGCGAGAAGCCCCCCTGTGGCAGTTTTTACTGCAGCCGCTTCTAAAACTTCGCCGGAAAATTTGAGTCCACCTATGCTAAATCCCCATATCATGCAGAATGCTACGCAGGAGAACAGATGAATTTACAAGAGCTTAAAGGTAAGAAGATCAGTGATCTCAACACTATTGCGCGAGATCTCAACATCGAAGGAGCATCAAGCCTCCGGAAGCAGGATCTGATCTTTGCAATTTTAAACGCCCAGACCGAACAGAACGGCTCAATCTTTGGCGAAGGCGTCCTCGAAACGCTTCAAGACGGTTTCGGCTTTCTACGGGCAACCGACTACAACTATTTGCCGGGCCCGGATGATATCTACGTCTCTCCCAGCCAGATCAGGCGCTTCAACCTGCGCACCGGTGATACGGTTTCAGGCCAGATCAGACCTCCCAAAGAGGGTGAACGTTATTTCGCGCTGCTCAAGGTAGAGTCAGTTAATCACGAATCACCTGATGTTGCCCGTGACAAAATCCTCTTTGACAACCTGACCCCACTCTATCCGCAAGAAAAACTTACTCTTGAAACAACGTCGGAAAATATGCCGATGCGCGTCATTGAGCTGGTGGCCCCAATCGGAAAAGGGCAACGCGGCCTGATTGTTGCGCCTCCCCGTACCGGCAAAACTGTTTTGATTCAAAACATTGCCAACTCGATAGCGGCAAACCACCCTGAGGTTTACCTTATCGTGCTGCTGATTGATGAGCGGCCGGAAGAAGTAACTGACATGCAGCGCTCGGTTAACGGTGAAGTTGTATCGTCCACCTTTGACGAGCCTGCTACCCGCCATGTCCAGGTTGCTGAAATGGTAATAGAAAAAGCAAAACGCCTGGTTGAACACAAAAAAGACGTCGTTATCCTGTTGGACTCAATCACCCGACTGGCCAGAGCCTACAACACGGTATTACCCCCATCCGGCAAAATCCTTACCGGTGGCGTGGATGCCAACGCACTTCAAAAGCCAAAACGCTTCTTCGGTGCGGCTCGTAACATTGAAGAGGGCGGCTCACTGACAATAATCGCCACCGCACTGGTTGACACCGGCAGCAAGATGGATGAGGTTATCTTTGAAGAGTTCAAAGGCACCGGCAATATGGAGCTGCATCTGGACCGCAAACTGGTAGAGAAGCGCACCTTCCCGGCCATTGACATCAATAAATCCGGAACCCGCAAGGAAGAGCTGCTGATTGAAAAAACATCTCTGAACCGGATCTGGATACTTCGGAAAATTATCCACCCTATGAATGTGGTCGACAGCATGGAATTTTTACTGGACAAACTTTCCGAAGCCAAGACGAACCAGGCTTTTCTGGATTCAATGTCGAAATAACTAAATAACTGTTGCAAAAAAATATGAACATAGCTAAGATTACATTTTAATATTGATAATGTTTACGCTTCACCGTAAAGCACAACTGAAGGAGGAAAAGATGAAAGAAGGTATCCACCCAGATTATTCCGAGATTACCGTGAAGTGCCTGTGCGGTAATACATTCCAAACACGTTCCACAAAAAAAGAGATCAGCACTGAGATTTGTTCTGCCTGTCATCCGTTCTACACCGGCAAACAGAAATTAATTGACACTGCCGGACGTGTTGAACGCTACAAAAAACGTTACGGCCAAGCTTGATCACCCGTTTCGTAAACTCATGAGAGGGGCTTTGTCGCGAGGCAAATCCCCTTTTTTTGCTCTTGGCGCTTAATCCTGGCGGGTTGGTTTCAAGAGCCACTACTACCAAACAGAGCATGCCAGTTTTTGAAATAACCATTGCTATCCCTGAGCATGGCTCGAGCAGGACATCATGAACGTCACCCTGATCGAACACACACCCAATCCTGAACGTACCGTAGCGTTAGCTGCTCGTCTCTGTTACTCACCCACTTCTATTGATGATTTACGTGAAAAACTTGCGGCTTCCGATATCGAATCCTTTCTGGACAAGATCATGTCCTTGGGTCATCACTCGGTTCTTGAGCACGCATCGTTCACCTTCGGCATCGAAGGTGTTTCGCGTGTCACCACTCATCAGTTGGTGCGCCACCGCATCGCCTCGTTTTCTCAACAATCACAGCGCTATGTTTCGCACAAGGAGGAATTTACCTCCATCATGCCTGATACGATTGCCGAAAATTCGGATGCTCGTCAAATATTTGCTTTTATGTCCGAAACCGTCCACAAAGCGTATGCCCAGTTGATCGACATGGGCATACCGGCCGAAGATGCCCGTTATATTCTGCCAAACGCCACAGAAACCAAAATCATCATGACTATGAATGCCCGCGAACTGTTGCACTTTTTTGCCCTGCGCTGCTGTCAACGGGCTCAGTGGGAAATACGCGAAATGAGTATTGAAATGCTGCGACTGGTAAAAAGAATCGCTCCGGTCATTTTCCGTGAAGCCGGCCCAGGTTGCGTTGGCGGCCCCTGTCCTGAAGGAAAGTTCTGTTGCGGGCAAGCAGTTGAAGTCAGGGAATTTTATAAAACTCTCGAATAGCGAACCCAGATAAATGGGAGAGTGTGCTCACGGAGTTTTTCTACAAAAGCAGCACAAAGCAATTCTAACTTACTAAATGAGGTACCATGGATAAGATATCTGTTGGCGGCCAGGCAGTTATTGAAGGGGTCATGATGCGCGCCCCACGTTCGGTTGCCATTGCAGTCCGCCGTCCCGACGGCGAGATCGTTGTCAAAAAAGAGCTTGTGATACCGCTCTCCGAGCGTTTTCCTGTCGTCAAACTGCCAATAGTGCGTGGTGCTGTGGCACTCTTTTCCTCCTTGATCATCGGCATAAAGGCGCTGAATTTTTCAGCCAATGAAGCGATGTCCGACGATGAAAAAGAAAAAGAGAAGAAAAAAGACAGCGGAAAAGAGGGCGGGAGCGAGCTTTCGTCGTGGGCTATGGCCGGTACTATGGCGGTAGCTTTTGGTTTCGGAATCTGCCTTTTTTTCCTGTTCCCACTCTATATGACCAAACTGTTGACGCCGGTCATTGGCGACAACAACATCGTCTTCAATCTGGTTGATGGTGTCATCCGCGTTGTTGTGTTTCTTGCCTACATCTGGGGCATATCGAGGATGGAAGATATTCAGCGGGTTTTCCAGTATCATGGCGCCGAGCATAAATCGATTTTTGCCTTTGAAGCCGGCGTCGAATTAACCATTGAGAATGTACGCCGTTACAACCGTCTGCATCCACGTTGTGGTACCAGTTTCCTGCTGATTGTGATGCTTGTCAGTATTGCAGTATTCTCCCTGATTCCCAAGCTTTGGCCGTTCTATCTCAAAGCCGGCTCGAGGATTATTCTGTTACCGATGATAGCCGGCATTTCCTATGAGTTTCTTAAATGGAGCGCGAAGAATGATAGTCATCCGCTCGTCAAGCTGGTGATCACCCCCGGACTTGCGCTGCAGCGACTAACCACACGTGAACCGGATGACAGCCAACTTGAAGTCGCCATTCGTTCGATGAATGAGGCACTGGAGCTCAATGCGGGATATAAGGACGACAGGTTGGTGGTCTAATTACTGATTATCCCATACCATACATACTATGCTCTCTTTTGATATAACCCACCAAGACCACTGTCGCAGATTGGAAAGTTTTGCGCGAACCCTGATGCCGACTTCGCCATTCGGTTATGCACGCAAGCTCATCAAAAACGGGGCCGTCAAACGCAATGGCGCTCCGGCAACACCCGACACCCTGTTGTACCTCAACGATACTGTCACGTTCAAGGAAAGCGGCGCTACGATCGCACAGTTCTCCTCCGCCCGCCCGACTGTGGATATTCTCTATGAAGACAGCCTTATTATAATTATCAATAAACCTCCCGGTCTGCCGATGCACCGCACTGCCGAACACGAGGACAACTTGGTAGATGTCGGTTGTTCTTATATGGTCCAGCGAGCGACACCCTGTAAATTATATCCAATCAATCGACTGGATCGCGGCACATCCGGCGCGGTTATTCTCGCCAAAAGCTCCAGCTCTGCCGGTATTTACGGACGGCAAGTAAAGGAGACCGGTTTGGATAAACTCTATCTGGCACTGGCCTGGGGGACCCCGGATCAGAGTGGAGTTATCAACGAACCGCTTGACGAGAAGGAGTCAGAGACCCGGTACCGGATACTGCTGGGAGGCGACAAGTGCTCTCTGCTGGCTGTTACCCCGATCAGCGGCCGGATGCATCAAATCCGCCGTCATCTGTCTGCAATCGGTCATCCGGTTGTAGGTGACAAAAGATATGGTGGCGGAGATATGCCTGAATTATCAGGCTTTGCCCTGCATTCATTCCGGACAGCGCTGACTCTGGCTGAATCCACTGAATTGACAGTCTGCGCCCCAGTAACACATGAGATTCTGCATCTCTGTGAACAGAGAGGGATAAGCCGAAAGGCGCTGCTGGAGACCGTATACAGCCTGACATAGTATAAATCTGGAACGTTCGAGACATAGGGAGGAATCATGAGCGGAAAAACCATTTTCATTACCGGCGCATCAGCCGGGTTCGGCGCAGCCTGTGCCCGAATGTTTGCCACCGGTGGCAACCACCTGATTCTGACCGCCAGGCGAATTGAGCCGCTCCTAAAGCTGCAAAAAGAGCTCACATCAGATGCTGAAGTACACATCATTCCACTCGACGTACGTGACAGGAAGGCAGTACAGTCAGCAGTTAAAAACCTGCCGGAAGGCTTCCGCGCAATCGATATCTTGCTCAACAACGCCGGTCTTGCGTTAGGGTTGGAACCTGCGTATCAGGTGGACCTGGATGACTGGGACACCATGGTGGACACCAACATCAAGGGATTGATGTACTGCACCCGCTTCGTGCTGCCCGGCATGGTAGAGCGCAATCATGGCCACATCGTCAATATCAGTTCAACCGCCTCAGCCTGGCCCTATCCGGGAGGCAACGTCTACGGCGGCACAAAAGCCTTTGTAACCCAGTTTTCCCGAAACCTTCGCTGTGACCTGCTCGGCAC
>JAQUCQ010000064.1 GCA_028686145.1 Desulfuromonadaceae bacterium
TGACCGTCAAAAGCAATTCGTGCGTACGGCTCATCGGATATGACGTAGATCAGATGTCCGGTCCGTTCATGTATTTGTTTCAGAACATCGCCGAGGAGCTTCAGGCTCGCCGCCGGATAAATTACACCGGTCGGATTGTTGGGAGTGCAGATGATGATGGCGCGGGTTTTTACGGTGATCGCCTTTTCAATCGCATCAATATCAAGCTGAAAGGTGTCTCGGTTTGTCCACACCTCGACCGGGACACCGCCATGATTGTCAATGTAAAACTTGTATTCAACGAAGTAGGGAGCCAGAATAATGACTTCTTCGCCAGGGTTGAGAATAGTCTTGAGCACCACATTGAGGGCACCGCCCGCTCCACAGGTCATAATAATATTGTCGGCCGGTACGCTCAGACCTGAATCCTTCGAAATCTTTTCTGCAACCGCACTCCGTGTTTCGGCATATCCGGCATTATTCATGTAGCGGTGCATTCCAGGCAGCGGTTTCAGTGCCAACTCCCGCAATTCACGGCTGAAGGATTCGGGTGGCTCTACATCAGGGTTGCCAAGGGTAAAATCATAAATATTATCGGCACCAAATTCCTGCCGCAGGCGCTCTCCTTCCTCGAACATCCTGCGAATCCAGGACGATTTGGATATTTGACTGGCGATCTTCATAGCAATTGCCATTACAATTCCCTCCATGATAATTTTTCTGATAGGATAGCTCTATGTCCGGGACATCCCGAAAAGCAACAACCTGTTTCTACATCAGCAAGCAGGCGCGAAATACTACATCAATTCACGGAGAACTCAAATGGAAATTCCTCCGTTTCCTGCTTCACGGCCACTCAGCCTAGCCGACAAGCCTGCTTTTGACACACTCTTTAAAGAGCTGCAGCCGAATGTATCTGAACTGACTTTTGCCGGTCTCTACCTGTTCCGGATGGCTCACGACTATCATGTGACAATGGTAGCCGGCTCTCTTATCATTCTGGGCAAAGGCTATAACGGCGCAGATTATTTCCTGCCGCCGCTGGGAGGAAATGTTGCAGAAGCGCTGAAAGTGATGTTTGCTGACGGTCACACGCTGTATGGCGCAGACGACCAGTTCGCAGACACATATATTACCGGGAAATCCGTTCAGATTACTGAATTGCGTGACTCGTTCGACTACATTTACCTTCGCGAGGAACTGGCAACATTACCAGGAAGCCGTTTTCACAAAAAGAGAAACCGGATCAAATATTTTACCAGCCGTCATGACTATGCTGTTGATCTCTTTTCCAGTAAACATCTCAGCGGGTGTCTGGAACTTCTGGATACATGGTTTCAAGTCTACCGCAGCGAGGCGGGGGCATCTCTTGCCATGGAAGTGGAAGCCACTATTGAGGCACTGCACAGCTCCGAAGCACTTGGACTCAGCGGGGTCGTTGTCATTATAAACGATAGTGTTGTTGCTTTCTCACTTGGCGAGTACCTCAACCAGGACACTGCTGTGTGTCACTTTGAGAAGGCTGACCCTTTTACTGAGGGTCTTTATCAGCTGGTAAACCGAGAGTTTGCGCGGCTTCTGTTTCTGGATTGCCTTTACCTGAACCGCGAGCAGGATCTTGGTGATCCAGGACTTCGCACTGCCAAATTATCCTATCACCCTGTGAAGTTAGTTAAAAAGTACGCTGTTAAATGACACCGTCATAAAGATTTTGTTGCGCTTTACAAATATGCATAGTATAAGATTTGTTCTTTTAAAGACGGCATTATGCCGAAATCTCCTTGCTCCGGGTAGGACCGGGGCTCGAATCCGTGAGGAGGATTTTCAACATGAGGAAGTACGAAACAATTTTCATCCTCCAGCCTGAACTGAGTGAAGACGACATCAAGTCTGTAACCACAAAGGCACAAGACGTCATTTCGACGTACAAAGGTGAATGCTTCAGGATGGACGACTGGGGCATCAGAAAGCTGGCCTACCCCATCAAGAAATCAGCCAGAGGTCGTTATTATTATCTCCGCTTTGATGGAGACAGTGCTCTTATCGCCGAACTTGAGCGGCGTTTGAGGCTTGACGACAAGGTGTTGCGTTACCAGAGTGTAAACATCACCGACTTGCCAGAGCGCGCTGTACCTGAGAAGAAAGTCGAAGTTCCGGAAATAGCACTGGAAGAGACTGTGGAAGAGACACCCGCCGCTGAAGAAGCTGCTGAATAAATTTCGGGAGGAGATATACTCATGAGTGACGAAAGACCAACTACTACTACTACAACGACAACAACCACTTCATCCTATCAGCGTCCCGCTGGTGCTGGCCAGAGGCCAACAGGCGGCCCCGGACAACGTCCGTCTGGCGGCCCCGGCGGACAGGGCGGCCCTCGCAAAAGACGCCCTTTCCAGCGCCGTAAAGTTTGTCGTTTCTGCGCAGAAAAAAACCTGACTATCGATTACAAAGAACCTCGTACACTCCGCTTTTTTATTACGGAGCGCGGTAAAATTGTACCTCGCAGAATTTCCGGAAACTGCGCAGCGCATCAACGGCACATTACTGAAGCCATCAAGCGAGCCAGAAACATTGCTTTACTGCCTATTGCCGCAAATCACGCAGTAAGCTGATAGCTTAAAAATGATCTTAAAATCATTAACCGACCACTACATGCGCGCACGCCTTAAAGCGTCTTTGCTTGGAGTGGTCGGTTCGTTTGTTCTGTTTGCGGCCTATTTGGCAATACCGCCTCTTGGAGTTTTTTCCGGGTTCTTTGCACCTTTTCCTGCCGCATACAACCGCTTGATTCATGGCAGAATTCCGGCCCTGATTGTTCTACTTGGTGCGACTACCGCCATAGCGGCCCTGTTTGGGATCTTTGCCGGGGGGATGTACCTTTGTATGTGCGGCATGATCAGCCTATTGATGCCGGAACTTCTTTTACGCGGAATGAGTGGCAGCAAGGTGATTTTCTGGACCACAGCAGCAAATTTACTAATTTTTACCGTTGTTTTTATTGCTTACAGCACATTTTCCGGCATTAATCTGCAACAACTTATTTCTACGGAAATTTCAGACAGCCTGAAGCAGGCAGTCACCATTTACGAAAAAGGCGGAGTAACCGGCGAAGACCTTGAAGTTCTCAAACATTCAATGTCTACAGCAGCGAATCTGCTGCAGCGCCTCTATCCTGCGTTAGTCACGGCCATGCTCGTAGTTATTACCGGATGCAATCTAGCCCTCATTAAACGAACCACGGCGAAAACTGCGTTGAATCTGGCTATTGGCGAGTTCTCCACATTCAGGAATCCGGATTTACTCGTTTGGATTCTGATTGGAGCTGCATTTGCCCTGCTGTTCCCGGAGTCCGTTATAACAACTCCGGCACTTAATATCTTGCTCGTTACTACCATGCTCTATTTTTTTCAGGGCATGGCGGTTATTACCACATTAATAACTAAATATTCTGTTCCCGCTTTTGTGCGGATATTTTTGTATGTAATGCTCATCATCCAGCCGTACCTGCTGGCACTTGTCGCCAGCATTGGATTATTCGATCTATGGGTTGATTTCAGAACCCCCAAAACACAGGAAAACCTGTAAATACCTGACAGGCTCGAAAGGAGAAAAAGATGAAAGTTATTCTGAATGAGAACATTGAAACGCTGGGTCACATTGGTGATATCGTAAAGGTAGCGCCGGGTTATGCTCGTAACTATCTGCTCCCTAAAAAACTGGCAATTCCGGCAACTGACAAAAATGCTAAGGCACTTGACCACACAAAACGTCAAATGGCTTATAAGAAGAACAAGGCTCTTGAAGCTGCCAAGAACCTGGGAACAAAACTCGAATCGCTCTCAATTGTCCTCTCACATAAGGCTGGCGAAGAAGGTAAGCTTTTCGGGGCAGTTACCAATATGGATATTGCCACATACCTGAAAGCCAATGGCTTCGATATTGATCGCAAGAGTATCGTTCTTGCCGATACCATCAAGCACACCGGCGAGTTTTCTGTAGTAGTAAAGATTCATCCTGAAGTGACGGCAACATTAAAAGTAACTGTCGCTGCAGCATAATTTTTGATACATCATCACAAGAGAGTCCGCAGGTTTTTAATTCTGCGGACTCTCTTGTTCTTACGAGTCTGCTTTTCAGAATAACTTCTTCAACGCATATATCAGTTTGCGGAGATTCCGCTGATTATGTAACCCACTCACCGATGACAAAAGAGTTCCGTCAAATTGGCAATGACATTGTACAATAAGTCAGTACAAAGAAGATTTTTCTGTATGCAAAACTGACTGGTTTGACTAACTGTTTCCCCCTTGGAACACCGTTAAATAAATTCAGCCGTCTTCAAACTTTATCCCCTTACGGCACCATCGCCCACCGCTAAAAATAGAAGATATTGCCCCCTCCCGCTCAATCGTGTCAGCACGAATAGCCAGATAAACATGAATCGGGATGAAGGCAAGAAAGACATACATCATAAAGAAATGAATCAGGCGTACGTACTGGATTCCGATCAGTCCATTCAACCAGAAGAAAGATCTGAACAGCCAATTACTAGTGTCATAGGCAGCATACAGACAAAAACCGGTCAGGATCGCAAGCATTGATATCAGATAGATACCGGTATAGGCAACCTGCTGTAATGGATTGTGGCCAATATAATGAGGGCCTTGCTCGAAGATGCACAGCAGGTAATTTCGACCCACCCGGACCAAATTCTTCAGGTCATTCAACGAGATTGGAAACAGAGCGCGCCAGCGCTGGTATTTAGTAGAAGACATAAACAACCCGGCAATTCTGAGAATACCCATGCTCACAAGTAGCCATCCTGCCGTAAAATGTACTAACCGCAGATAACCTATAAAGTACGGATCGGCATTCGGCCCAGCGTAGACCAGTCGGGCACTGCCTATCAGCCATCCAGTCAGACTGAGAGTCAGGATGGCAAGAAATGCCGCCCAGTGTAGAAAGCGGAGTTGCCAGTCCCACACAACAACGTAACAGAAGTCGTTAGGTGCCTCTTTACGGTTTCTCTTGAGGCGAGTAGCCTTGACTGGTATGAAACCCAAGAACTTCCACTTTTCACCTCCGTCAGGTTGCGACACGAAACCATGAGCGACACCAATCACCCGGAATCCGTCAACCTCGCGCAGATCAGCCTCCATACTAGCATGATAGCGGGTCGATTCATCAGCTCGACAGAGATAAAGTACCGACTCAAGATCACCGCGGGCGATCATCTCTTCCTGGCCGGTATCCAGATGCCGAATCCGGGTGATGCTCCGCTTAAACTGAGGATCTGGACTCGAGTATGCCAGTTGCTGGTAATGCCGTAGATCCTCCTGATGGGAGGCTGCGCTTAACAGCTCCATATCAACCGGATCACGCGTACCAGCCCGAGCAGCAAGTGCAGCTGCCACCAGCAGATCGCGGTCTTTCTCTCCACCGAAAGCAATAGGCGTTCCCAGCGATACATGTATATATTTATCTTCTTTAGTCGTGGTATTCATCGTGCTATCACCTCCCCCACGGGAGTACCACGCAGATCAGTTAAGTGCACGGCACATGACTGGCACGGATCGAAGGAGTGTATGGTTCGCAATACCTCCAGTGGGCGTTTTGAGTCAAACAGGGGATGACGACCGTTGCCAGCCAAAGCATGTTCGTACGGCCCCATTTGCCCCTGCGAATCACGCCCCGAACTGTTCCAAGTACTGGGAACCACACATTCGTAACGCACGATCTTACGGTTTTCGATCTGTACCCAATGACTGAGGGTTCCGCGTGCGTCCTCAACAAAACCGACCCCCTGCGCGCTTTTCGGCCAAGAGTCAGGATCCCAAAGTTCGGAATTAAAGGTGCTCACATCTCTCTGCTTGATTCCTTCCACAAGAGTTTTAAAGGTTTCCGTCATCCGTCTGGCTATAAGCAGTGTTTCCAATGACCTCCCCAGAGTCCGCCCCAAAGTTGAGTTGAGTTGAGACGGTTTCATGCCAAGCTGACGCAGGGAGTCGTCGAGCAGTTTCACCGTGTCCGTGTGTCCCTGAGCGTAGGCTACCAGAAGGCGGGCATTCGGCCCAACCTGTAGCGGCTTCCCGTCATAGCGTGGTGCCTTGCACCAGGTGTACTTGTTATCGTCGGATAGGTATCGGTAAGGTGGCGTTGGACCGGTGTAGCGCGGAGTTGTCACGCCTTGCCACGGATGGTGGCCGGCATTGTCTCCATCCGGATAGGCATACCAAGAAGAAGTAATGAATTCGGCTATCTTGCGGAGATCAAAAGGACTCATATTAGTGATATCGCTATCCGTGACGATACCCGCTTTTAGCTGACCAGCCGGGGCCCCGGCGCAGGAATATCCGGCCTCCCCTACCGCCATCAGATTCGGTGTTGAAAGGCCAATGTCGGCATATTCCTTGTAGAACGAAGCAATCACCATCATATCAGGGTAATAGACCTTCTCAACAAAGTCTCTGGCGCGCTGAATCATACCTTCCAACTGCGCGAGTGAGACCTGATTGATGGTCATCTGGTTGTCCATGTTGATGGAGCAGGCCATACCCCCTACCAGAAAATTGGGATGCGGATTTTTACCACCGAAGACAGTCTGCAACCGGATCACGTCACGCTGCCATTCCAAGGCTTCCAGATAGTGGGCAACGGCCATTAGGTTGGCCTCGGGCGGAAGTTTGTACTCCGGATGTCCCCAATAACCGTTACTGAAGATGCTGAACTGCCCGCCAGCCACCGACTCCTGCAATTTTTTACGCACCGCGCTAAAATGAGTAACGGAGTTTGTCGGCCAGTCAGAGAGCGATCCGGCCAGCCTGGCGGTCTGCACCGGGTCAGCCTTGAGTGCGCTGAGTACATCGACCCAATCCATTGCATGCAGATGATAAAAATGGATGACATGATCCTGAATCGTTCCCATTTCCATCATCAGAGCCCTGATCAATTCGGCGGCACGAGGCACAGGGTATTTGAGAGCATCCTCAACCGCCCGGACAGAAGCCATGGCATGCACGGCGGTACAGACCCCGCAGATGCGCTGAACAAACGCCCATGCGTCCCGTGGGTCTCGCCCCTGAAGGATTTTCTCAATGCCACGGAACTGGGTCGTACAAGCCCAGGCATTTCCGATCATGCCTCCATCGGTTTCCAACTCTATGCGTAAATGTCCCTCAATGCGGGTGATCGGGTCGATGACTATTCGCTGGGTTGCCATGATCGCTCCTTTCTCGCCGGTTGGCGATCACCATTTTGATTTTGTTGTCTTGTTGTCCTGCTTGGCGGTATCGTTGTCCTGTCCGGTGATCTCTGCTTCTCCCAATGCCGCTAACGGCAGGGTTTCCGGTTCCTCCTTGCGGGACTGGTGTTTGCGCAGCACCGTGGCAGCACTGTGCACGGCTACTCCGGCCAGGGAAGCGCCTACAGCAGCGCCACCAATCCTATTTGCGGTCAGTTCCACGCCCACTCCCGGCACATCTAGACCTGGAAGTCGCTTGTAGAAGGGGGTCATTTGATCAAAGAAGTTGCGCTCGGTACATCCCAGACAAGGGTGACCAGCTTTGATGGGGAAACTGCACCCCAGATTCCATTCGATTACCGGGCAGGGGGCAAAGGTGGCCGGCCCCTTACACCCCATCTTGTAGAGACAATACCCCTTGCGGGCATTGTCGTCGTCAAAACTGACTACAAACTGTCCTGCATCGTAGTGCGCGCGGCGCGGACATTTATCGTGGATTCGCTGACCATAAGCAAAAAGTGGACGACCATCATAATCCACCTGAGGCATGTGTCCGTATACCAAGTAATAAAGCAACGTGGCAGTGATTACCTCGCCGATTGGTGGACAGCCGGGCAGATTAACAACCTGACGATCCTTAATGATATCCGCTACTCCCACGGCGCCAGTGGGGTCAGGATGTGCGGCCTGGATGCAACCATAATGGGCACATGCTCCCACCGCCAGTACCGCACTGGCATTTTTGGCGGCTCGGCGTAGCAACGATTCAGCGGTTTCTCCACCGATCACACAATAGACCCCCTTGTCGCGCAACGGTATCGATCCATTAACCACCAGTAGGTGAGGTTGTTCAATAGCCTTGCCTAAAGCCGCTTCGGCCTGTTCTCCTGATGGAGCCATCAAGAGTTCGTTATATTCGAGAGAAATCATGCTCAAGATCAGGCTTTCAAGAGTTCTGTCCCCTGAGCGTAGAGCGCTTTCCATGCAACCGGTGCACTCCTGCAATTGCAACCAGACAACAACTGGGCGGCGGGCACCTGACAGCTTGTCGGCGATCTCCTTGGCCAGCGCTTCTGTCTGGTTGCCGAGTATCAACCCACCGCACCCCAACACAGCGGCGACCCTGCCACACAGGGAAAGAAACTGGCGCCTGCTTACCCCCTGGCGTGTAAGATATTCTCCGCATGACTCATCATCTTTCCAGAGGTCAAATGGTGATCCGAGCATTGAGCCCTCCTATTGTTTGCCGATCCGCACCTGCGGGGCAACAGTTTTGATCTAGACAAACATAACTTTGATAAAAGTTTACCCCCGCTATCTCCTTTTGCAATAAAACTTAAGAAAATATAAATGCACTTTTTGTGAAATTAAGGTAATTTCCAATAACACAACAAAAAAAGATCAATTATTGCTCTGCACGTTGAATTCAGGAAACTATCTGTCATGACTGACCTCATTCTGCTCCATCCACCCAGCATATTTAATTTTCGTGGACTACCCTGTTTCCAGGGACCGGTCAGCGATGTCATTCCTTCCTCTTCAATCTTTGAAGGCTACCCAATCGGCTTTATGACCCTGTCGGAGTATCTTACGCGACATGGCATTTCAGTCAGAATTGTAAATCTTGCTCTCAAAATGCTCCGCGACCGCTCTTTTGATTCAGAGCATTTCACTGCCTCTCTTTCTGCGCGTGCTTTCGGCATTGATCTACACTGGTTGCCCCATGTTGATGGATGCCTCACTCTGGCTGCACAATTAAAACGCCAGCACCCCGATATACCTGTGATTTTCGGTGGTCTATCAGCCACTTATTTTCGGGATGAACTGATGCGGGATTGCCCCTATATCGATTTTGTGGTCTGCGGTGATTCCACTGAAGAACCGTTGCGCCTGCTGACGGAAACGCTCCGCACCGGTGGAAATTTGAGGCAGGTACCTAATCTGGTGTGGCGCGACGGTGGCACGGTGGTGGACAACGAGATTACCTGGCGGCCCGACACTCTGGACCATGTACGATTCGACTACTCACACATCTTCCGCATGCTCGTCAAATACCGCGACCCCGTCGGATATCTGCCATACGCAAACTGGCTCGAAAATCCGGTACTTGCGGTCTTCAGCTGCCGGGGTTGTTTGCACGACTGCTCAACCTGCGGTGGTTCATTGTCGGCTTTCAGCAGCACCTGCACCAGATCGAAACCGGCGTTTCGCTCGCCACAGATCCTGGCCGAAGATATCATTTCCATTGCCAGCTATACCGGCGCCCCGATAATGATCATCGGTGACATACTCCAGGCTGGAGAAAAGTACGCCGATATCGTATTAAGCGTGATCCGCCGTCACAGTATCCCAAATCAGCTGACTTTTGAGTTCTTTCATCCCCCTTCCCGCCGTTTTGTGGAGTTGCTGGCTGACAGCGTGGAGAACTTCAATGTGGAACTGTCGCCAGAATCCCATGACCTGCGTGTCAGACGTGCCTTCGGCAAAAGCTTTGACAACCAGGAGTTGGAAGCTTCACTTGATATACTGGTTGCGAGCAAATGCAGACGGGTCGATTTGTTCTTTATGGTTGGGCTTCCATTTCAAACGTACAGTTCCGTGATGGAATCAGTAGACTACTGCGAAGAACTCCTCAATCGATTTGGGCAGACAGGAAAGCTGCTTCCCATGATTGCCCCCCTAGCCCCCTTTGTCGATCCAGGCAGCAGGATCTTTGAATAACCGGAATCAATGGGTTACCGTCTGTTGTACCGCACCTTGGGCGAACACCGTCAAGCCATGCTGATGCCCAGTTGGAAACAACGCTTGAATTATGAGACCAAGTGGATGTCGCGTGATGACATTGTTAACGCTACCTACGACGGGGCAGAGGCCCTTGTCGATCTCAAGGTGCGCCACGGATTAGTACCGGCATCGGACGCTCGCAATATCAAGGATCATATTGCAAGAGCCCGCATAGTTATCGGACTTCTTGACGAAGTCGGCCCAGTCGATAAGAATCTGGAGAGAGAGATTCACCTGCTGAACGGACTCGATTCGCTCTGCGGGAAACATGAACTGGACTGGAGCGTGATTGGGAAGCGATACCACCTGTTCAGATGTATTACCTCGCTGTTCCGCACTCAGCTTCCCCGACTCGACAATCCCGCTCCATATCTCTGAGCCCACCAGTCCTGTAACACCATAAAGATATGATACAGTTTAGATGCGAACGTTTGATTACCCCCATGTAGGGATGGGTGAATAACTGCTGGCTGACATACTAACAGTTACAAGGGAAGGCATACTGTGTCTATACTTGCTTGTCTGTTTAGTGGTTCTGGTAACTTGCGGTTACACCTCATTATGGTATGATACACGCATGCCAGCCTCTGCCATAACTCCGTATATACTGGAATCACTCCGAAACCCGTCCGTGTACCCGGTTCAAACCAGAACGGTTGAACTGATTCAAACCCATATTTCCTGGCTGTTCCTCACTGATACACATGTTTTTAAACTCAAAAAGCCGGTTAATTTTGGTTTTCTCGATTTTTCCACGCTCGATCTTCGTCGTTTCTATTGTTACGAGGAACTCCGTCTCAATCGCCGTCTCTGTCCGGATGTGTATGAACAGGTTATCGCGCTTCGTGAAACAAACACCGGTGCCGCCTTTTCCGGTTCAGGAAAGATCCTTGAATATGCTGTCATGATGAAGCGCCTTCCCGCAGACAGAATGCTTGACAGACTCGTTGACGAGTGCAGGATTTCAGTGGAAGAAATGCAGGTAATTGCCCTGGCAATATGCAAGTTTCACTCTCATGCTGCAACTTCGGCACATATTTCAGCATTTGGTTCTCTGGATCAGATTACCTTTAACTGGCGAGAAAATTTCGAACAAACCGCGCCATTCCGAACCTCCACTCTTCCATCGGCTATGTGCGATACTATTCGTTCCTATGTTGAGTCTTTTACCGATTCACACCGTTCTCTTTTTACTGCAAGAATTGAACATGGGTACATCCGGGAATGCGACGGAGATATACACCTCGGAAATATCTGTCTGGTTGATCAGACCGCGTATATTTTTGACTGCATCGAATTTAATGAGCGCTTTCGTTATTCCGATACAGCCTCTGACATTGCTTTTTTGCTTATGGACCTTGATTTCCACCGGCGCCATGATCTGGCTGATGCAACACTATCCGCCTACATCTCCGCATCCGGCGATGCTGACCTTGTAAAGCTGATCGATTTTTACAAGGTATATCGAGCATTTGTGCGCGGTAAAGTTGAATCACTGCAGATTCAAGACAGTGGTATTCCCCTGGAAAAGCGTGCTGCCGCTGAGAAACGTGCCGTCCGCTACTTCCGGTTGGCGCAGGGATATTGCATGCAAAGCAGCCTCCCACCTACCCTGTTTATTACGTGTGGAACAATGGGATGCGGCAAGAGCACCCTCTCTGATCAACTCGCCTTTGAGCTTGGGCTTGACACCTGCAACTCCGATGTTGTACGCAAACAGCTTGCAGGATTGCGACCTGAAGCCGCAGTCCAGGTTCCATTTGAAGAGGGACTGTATTCTCACGAAATGAGTCGAAATACCTATCGCCAACTGGAACGGTTTGCCGAAAAGGCTCTTTCGTCCGGACATTCTGTTGTAATTGACGCCGGATTTGGATCGAGTAGTGAACGTGCTGTATTCGCCCGAGTGGCGGCTTCTCATCACGCAGAGTTTATCATTTTGCTTGTACAGTGTAGTCCGGAGGAACAACGACAACGACTGTATGAACGTTCTTCCCGAGGCGGCTCTGTTTCC
>JAQUCQ010000412.1 GCA_028686145.1 Desulfuromonadaceae bacterium
TTCTTTGGCATCCCCGGGTTGCGTCTCGGGTATGCCATCAGTAATAGCACCCTTGCGGAACGACTCGATTCGATGGGCGGCCCCTGGAGTGTTAATTCACTGGCTTTGGCTGCAGGGGCAGCGGCGTTGCAGGATGTTCAGCATAATCAGGAGAGTCTGGAGTTTATCCGGCAAGAACGGCGCACTCTTTTTGAACGCCTGGAACAGTTTCCACAGTTCAAGGTGTATCCTTCGAGCGCAAATTATTTGCTGGTAGAAATCAAAGAGGGCACGAACTCCCATGAACTCAAAGAGCGTCTTTTGTCGCACCGGATTATGGTGCGTGATTGTGCCAGTTTCATGGGCCTTTCCGGACGATTTTTCCGGGTTGCGGTTCGTACCGGCGCTGAGAACAACCGGTTGTTGGAATGTCTTGTTAGAATACTAAAATAAAAAATGCTCGTAGATATGCCTCTCTAAGGCATTTTTACTTGTCCTTCCGCGGCACGACAACAATACCGGATTCGGTAATAGTATAGCCGTTACTTAAGTCGGAAGCCCTGTCATGGCCGATTGTAGCACCATCAGGAATTACTACCCCCTTGTCGATAATCGCCCGCTTGATTTTGACGTGCCGCCCGACATTCACATTTTCAAACAGAATGGAATCTTCTACAAGACTGTAACTGTTCACCTTGCAGAGCGGGCCGAGTATGGAGCGCCTCACGGTGCTGCCACTGGTGATACAGCCGGCGCTGACATATGAATCGATGTTTACACCGCGGCGGTCACCGTCGTCGAATACCGTCTTGGCAGGGGGGTAATTGCCCTGGTTCGTCAGAATTGGCCACTTGAAGTTATACAACTTTAATCGCGGTGATACATTGATCAGATCCATATTAGCTTCGTAGTATGAATCGATTGTTCCGACATCCTTCCAGTACCCACGTTCTTCGGCTTTCATGCCGGGTATCAGATTGTCATTGAAATTGTAGGCGAATACCTTGTCGCCGCTCTTCAGCATCATCGGTATGACATGCTTGCCGAAATCAAGATCCTCATACTGCTTTTTCCCCTCCAATAACACTTCGATCAATTTCTTGGTGGAAAATATGTAATTTCCCATAGAGGCGAAACAGGTGTTTCGTCCCGGAATGGTTTCCGGAATAGCCGGTTTTTCATTAAAAGCCGTTACCCACGAATCATCATCGACGGAAAATACTCCGAAGCGGCTGGCATCATCGACGGAAACCTCCAAAGCTGCGATGGTGATATCTGCGCGGTTCATGCGATGAGCATTGATCATCTGGGTGATATCCATCTTGTAGACATGGTCGCCCCCGAATATGGCCACATAATCAGCATCAGAGGATTCCACAAAGCGCAGGTACTGAAGAATTGCATCAGCGGTACCCTTGAACCACTCTTCACTCTCGCTGCTTGTCTCCGGAGAAATTGCCACGTAAAATTCGCCCAGGCCGGTCCACTTTCCCCAGGACTCACGGATATGTTTGTTCAGTGAATAGGCGCGATACTGCGTCAAAATATAAACCTTTTTGATGCCGGAGTTGAACAGGTTGCTCAATACAAAATCAATGATTTTGTATTTACCGCCAAAGGAAACACTCGGTTTGGCCCGACGCAGCGTCAATGGACTGAGGCGTTCACCTTTACCACCTGCCAAAACCATGGCTATGGTGTTTTTTCCGACATTGTCCATGGAATACATACACACCTCCTGATTATGGAACTTTTAACGGGGTAACTCTACCGTATTACTACGCAGTTGAATATAAAAAAAATGCAATTTTTATTGATCGTTTACGGTGCATTGTGCAAAAAAACTTCCGCAAGCAGATTGTTGTAAATGGCTTGCCTGAATGATATCAAAAAGTATATGATTCGCTGTTGTTGAAAATATATGGGTATATGAGGTGATGTTGTTGTGACGTGGAAATCTATCGGCATATTTGATTCCGGTGTGGGGGGCTTGACTGTTCTGCGTGAAATAATGCAGGCTCTTCCCCAAGAGGATACGCTCTATTTCGGCGATACTGCCCGTGTACCGTATGGTACCAAGTCTCCTGAAACAGTAACGCGCTATGCCGGGGAGATTGCGTCATTCCTGATTAAACGGGATATCAAGCTGCTGGTAGTGGCGTGTAATACCGCTTCGGCAGTGGCATTGCCCACACTTAAACGGCAGTTGTCGATTCCGGTCGTTGGCGTCATCGAACCGGGTGCCCGTCGGGCGGTTGAGGTGACCCGCTCGGGGCGGATCGGTGTCATTGGCACTACCGGCACCATCCGCAGCAGTGCATACACCCGAGCTATCAAGCGCCTGAGCCCGGATGCCGAAGTTTTGACTCGCGCCTGTCCACTATTTGTTCCTTTGGCCGAGGAGGGATGGATCGACAATCAGATTGCTCGATTGACGGCACAAACCTATCTTCAGGAATTAAAAGAATCAGCAGTCGATACGCTGGTGCTTGGATGTACCCACTATCCGCTGCTCAAGCCGATGATAGCGGATGTCATGGGGCCGGGTGTGACGCTGGTAGACTCTGCTGAGGAGACAGCCAGGACGGTAGCTGCTATTTTGGCGGACAAAAAGTTGCTCCGCCCACCGGCTGAAATAGGCAATCATAACTATTATGTCAGCGATATTCCTGCCGGTTTTGTCCGGGTTGGCAATCGTTTTCTGGGTGGTAAACTGGGAGACGTGTTCCAGGTAAGTCTTGATGAAGAAGAGGGAGTCATCTGATGTCAACTCACCCGCGAAAAAAGGTCACAATCAGCCTCTTGATACCTTTTCTGGTTTTTATACTTTTTTTCAGCACCATGATCTGGCAAAAATATCGTTCCAGTCATGAAGTGCCGGG
>JAQUCQ010000413.1 GCA_028686145.1 Desulfuromonadaceae bacterium
ATATTCTTGTTTCGGTCGGTGGGGGTAGTGCCCATGACTGTGCAAAGGGAATTGGTATTGCCGCCACTCATCCGGGCAAAGTTATTGATTATGCCGGGATCGAAGAGCTTACAAATGCAACTATTCCTCTGGTAGCTGTTAATACTACGGCCGGAACAGGCAGTGAGGTTACACGGCACTGTGTTATTACGGATACCACCACCAAAATCAAGTTTGTTATCGTCAGCTGGCGAAATCTGCCGCTCGTTTCTATCAACGATCCTGAGCTGCACCTTATGAAACCTCCCGGACTGACTGCCGCAACCGGCATGGATGCCTTAACCCATGCCATCGAGTGTTATGTCACTCTGGCAGCCAATCCTACTACTGACGCTGTTGCTGCCCAGGCCATAAAACTTATTTCCAACAACCTCCGCAGGGCCGTGGCGTACGGACAGGATATCGAAGCCAGAACAAATATGGCACACGCATCGGTCTTGGCGGGAATGGCTTTCAACAATGCCGGTCTTGGCTACGTTCACGCCATGGCTCACCAGCTCGGCGGCCTGTTGGATATGGCACACGGTGTTGCCAATGCCATCCTGCTGCCTCACGTGGAGCGCTGGAACCTGCCGTGCAATCTCAAAAAGTTTGGTGAAATTGCCGAAATGATGGGCGAGAACATCCAGGGTCTGTCCCCGAATGCGGCTGCCAACAAGGCAATAGACGCAATCGTTCAGCTTTCACAGGATGTTGGTATTCCTTCCGGACTGAAACAGCTTGGTGTCAAGGAAGAGAACCTGGAGCCGATGGCGAAACAAGCCATGTTGGACGGAAATGCCGGCTGCAACCCGAGAGTCGGTACGGAAAAAGATCTCCTGCAAATTTTCAAGGAAGCCATGTAACCAGTTGACGGTTTAAAACTCAAGGGTATCCGGTGTATCCGGGTACCCTTGTTTTAAAGGTAATAGCTTAAACCTGGCATCTGATGTCCACGTATTTTTATGACGAACTTTAAAATTGACGCAGTGGAGTCTATGGGGTGACACATGAACACTGAGGGGAAAGGAAAGATTCTGAGGATATTTCTTAACGAGAATACCCGTCATGGAAATACTCTTCTGTATGAGGCAATAGTTCAACGTGCCTTTGAGCAGGGGTTGGCGGGGTCCATGGTTTTCAGGGGCATCGAAGGCTTCGGATTTTGCTGTCCTTCATGCAGAACCAGAAGTGAGGGTATGACTATCTCATCATGTCAGCCCCTGGTCATCGAGTTCATTGATACGGAAGCTAAATTGAATGAACTGATTCCCGTGTTGAAAGGGATGATGAAAACCGGGGCCATCATAATGCAGGATGCGGATATCATATTTAATCGATTTGAGTAGCGGAAGCGTCTCTATCCGCTAAAGCAAATCTTGATTAGTTCAGATTCGAGGAGGTTGGCATGGAACCATGGAGCCTTAACACGCTATTGCTTCTTTTTGGGTGCGGTATTTTTGGCGCATGTCTGGGCGCGTTGTGGTCATTTATCCTTTGCGGTTTTCTTACTCTTACCGGCTGTCTTATCGTTGCATCTGGCGGTTCTGACTTTATGCTTTTGCAGGTAGGTTTGGGACCAATTTGGGGCCCACATGTGGGCGGTTTTGCTTCCGGCGTCATTGCAGCCACCTATGCTGCAGGCGTCAAAAAAAATCACCCGACAGGACATGCAAAGGACATATTGTCACCGCTGGTGGATACGTCCTGGGACGTCCTGGTGATCGGCGGGATCTTTGCTGTGGTTGGACACGCCCTGGCGCAAATTTTACCCAGTATACCGATAATTAACCAGTTTGATGGACTCGCATTATCAATATTTATAAACTTTGTTATTGCAAGATTGCTTTTTTTGAAGGAAATGCCATGGGGAGATATGGAATCCATTCGCAAGTACGGCTACCTGGGTACCAACGATTATGCCATTTCATGGGTAGGCTGGCAGTCGCCACCGTCACGGCTGATTGTCGTTGGGCTTGGTATGGGCATTCTGTCAGGTGGCCTTGCCATGGGGTTCCAGAATCTCTTGACTCCTTTAGTTGAAAAAGGCAGCGTGTCGGCGACTGCTGCGTTCGTTGCTCCGCTGATCATGGGGTGGGCTTTTGCTGCCATTACTCTGATGATACTGAACTTTGCGACCGGTTCAATTCAAAAGGCGCCCGTAACCCACGCCATAGCTTACTGTGCAGCCTTGGCTTTCCTTTTCACGGGTTCGTTGCTGGTTGCCGCTATTGCCGGGGTTTTTGCTGCCTTCTTGCAGGAATTGTGTGCGCGCATGTTCTACAATCATGGCAATAACCACTTTGATCCGCCCGCTGTCACCGTTATGTTCGGCAGCTTTATACTGGCAATGCTGTTTAAGCCCGAGTTTTTAAATCTGGCTTCGATTTTCAAGTAAAGGAAGGTCTTTCCTGGCTAAGTTGCGTATCAATGTGCAAGATTGATAAGGATTTTACGTGCAAAGCCCTCACCGACTTCGGTCAGTGAGGGCTTTGCACGTCTGGGTGATTGTGAGGCTGACGTCTGGTGAAGGGTGCGCAAGGAGTAAACGGTATCTGGTTTTTATCAGGGAACGGCCCTTTTTCCCCGTCTCGGCGTCAATCCGCTTACTGCTTGTGCAGCGTTTCCGGATAGCGACTGTCTGGAAACTCACGACTTAAATAAGCATGGCAGAAATTGATGTTCGTCTGACTGGCATTCTGTCGAGCAATTTCTTTGGAAATTGCTCTGGAAAGTAATTTTAAAGCTGGTACCACAGGTGTTATCTATTTCCAGGTCTCCCTGTAACTGGTTTACCAGTAAGGTCACGATCTGTAGCCCTAAGCTTTCGGTG
>JAQUCQ010000065.1 GCA_028686145.1 Desulfuromonadaceae bacterium
ATTGAGCCCATCGGCGACCGTATTCTTGGGCGTGTTGCCCTTGAAGATATCCACGATCCTTTGACTGATGAAATACTGATTGAGATGAACCAGGATATTGATGAGTATCTGGTTAAAAAAGTGGAGAATGCAGGAATTGAAAAGGTTAAGATACGCTCTGTGCTTACCTGTCAGAGCAAAAGTGGTATTTGTGCCAAGTGCTACGGTCGTGACCTTGCTCGCGGCCACAGCGTCAACATGGGTGAAGCTGTCGGCGTCATAGCAGCTCAATCAATTGGTGAGCCCGGGACACAGCTGACGATGCGTACCTTCCACATCGGTGGTACCGCTTCTCGCCACGCGGAACAAACATCGCTTGAAGCACGTGCTGATGGTGTTATTAAGTATATTAACGTAAATACCGTTATCAACAACGAAGGACATCACATCGTTATGAACCGTAACGGTGAGATTGCTGTTATTGACGACACCGGGCGAGAGCGTGAGAAATACACTGTCGTGTACGGAGCAAAGATTAAGATTGCTCCTGGTGGAACAGTCAAACAGGGTGCTATACTTGCAGAGTGGGACCCCTACACCATGCCAATCCTTACTGAGGTTGCCGGCCGGGTCAAGTTTGCAGACATCCTTGAAGGCGTAACAATGGAAGAGCAACTTGATGATGTAACCGGTCTTTCTCGCAAGGTTATCATCGAGACGAAAGATACGGACAAACGTCCTCGAATCGCCATTAAAGAGGCCTCTGGCGAAGGTGGTGGTACTATCGGACGGTACTTCCTTCCGGCTGGTGCCAATATATCGGTCAGTGACGACACTATTATCAGTGCAGGTGACATTATCGCCAAGATCCCTCGTGAGACAACAAAAACGAAGGATATTACCGGTGGTTTGCCACGCGTTGCCGAACTTTTTGAAGCACGCAAACCGAAAGACTTTGCCGTTATCACCGAAATCGATGGCCGTGTATCTTATGGTAAGGATGCCAAAGGCAAGCGCAAAGTTCTTGTCACTCCGGAACTGGGCGAGCCAAAGGAATATTTGATTCCGAAAGGCAAACATATCAGCGTTCACGAAGGTGATCAAGTTCGTGCTGGTGAGCCGCTCATGGACGGTTCATCCAATCCGCATGATATTTTGCGGGTACTGGGTGTTAAGGAACTAGCCAAGTATCTGGTTGATGAGGTTCAGGAAGTCTATCGTCTGCAGGGCGTCAAGATCAACGATAAGCATATCGAGGTAATTGTTCGCCAGATGTTGCGGCGCGTACGCATCAAAGATACCGGTGATACCAGTCTTTTGGTTGACGACCAGATCGAGCGCTCGGTATTTGAGCAGGAAAACGAGAAGGCTTACCGTGAGGGAAAACGCCCGGCTGTTGCTGAACCACTGTTGCTCGGGATTACAAAGGCTTCGCTGTCTACCGAGTCATTCATATCAGCCGCTTCGTTCCAGGAAACAACGAAAGTATTGACTCAGGCAGCAATTGAAGGAAAGGTTGACTACCTCCGAGGACTTAAAGAGAATGTCATCATGGGACGTCTGATACCAGCGGGCACAGGAATAGCCCGTTACCGTAATTTACGCTTGCAGGCTGAATCTCTTGCACCTAAAGAAAACATTGCTAATGACGCAGGTAACGACAATGCAATCGATGCCGATCTAGAAGCGGCATAAACAGAAGTAATAACAGATTATGTGGTGCATAACGGTCGGAAGCTACGCTTCCGGCCGTTATCTTATTCAGGAAGTACCCCCGCCCCTTCCGGTAAGCTTTCTCCAACTACTTTCCGCCAACTCGACCAACCCGTTCATCGTGCGGGTATAAAACCTGGTGACGGGCATGCTGTTGACAAGTAACACACCATTAACTTTCTCAATATATACTGAATCTCCCGCTGCACATTCAGATATCTGGTTGTAATACTCACCAGAAATACCAAACAGAAATTTATATAGTGAGCCCTCAAAACGGCAAGCAACAATAAGTATGACAACTTCAGGCAAACCTGTTTTATGATGGAAACGAACAGTTGCGGTCACAAAAGAGCCTGTGACAGGTGTGCCGGAGGCCAATAAGGATTCGAGGTTAACCCCCTTCGGCTTCATCTTCCCGAGAGAGGGAAGTCCCCACGGCTTAAATTGCTCATGAGGTCGAGATTCGTAGTGAACACTGCGTTCCAGAAGAGTCACAACATTGTTATTAATTGGCCCGCCAATGGAATGGGACAGCCCTGCTGAAAAACCCTTATCTCTGATCAGACGATGGTTTTCAACAATTTGAATCATACCGGTAGCTCCAAGTGGGTGCCCCCTCCCCTTTAGACCTCCGGTAACGTTTGTTGGGAAAGCACCGTTTTCCCCAGTCAAGGAGTCATCAAGCAATGCATCCATCAACCGGTTTCTACTGACAATACCGAGATCGACCATATTTATCGGCCCAAATCCGTTAAAGGGATCATGCATATTTACATGGATTTTACCCGCTAATGTGCGAATATCCTTGATGCCTGCCATTCCATACGCATATCCTGCAGCAATTACCGTCGCGGGAAATGAGTGGAAGTAATTACGATCTGCAATAGTTGGAATATCGGTAGCACTACCGACGCCACTCACACGCACATCCTGTGGGATAGATGTAAGGAGTACGGCGGCGACTCCGTCAGACATGGGACAAAAGTCATGGTAACGCAGCGGATACCAATAGCGATAATTTCTGCCGTCTGTAATTTGGCGGTAATAATCTTGTAATTCAATCTGCATATTCAGGTGCGCATCAGGATTTTGAGCCGCAAAGCGCTGACTGCGTTGAGTGAGAAGCGCCGAATAGGCTGTCCACTCTTCATCAGTAAGAGCGAGGCGCTCTTTTAAAGCACGGGCTACCAACCCACCGCATGCCGGCATAGTCAACCCGAATTCGGCCTCATCTCGATCGATTACTCCGGCAATAATACGAGTTGACTCGATTGTTGAAGCATCACTCATCTTTTGGACCCCAAGCGCCAGAACCGAATCATATCTCCCTGAAGCAACCTCCAGATATGCACTTTCAAATGCTGAAGCACCTGACGAAGAAGCGGTATCGACAAGTACCGAACGGGCTCCGGAGATCCCAAGTATGCCAGTTATTTTAGCTGCAGTATTGTCAACTCCCGAGAAAGCAGCCGCGTTTTGACTCCCGACAATCACGGCCTCAATATCACGACGCCGGACCGGACTTCCGTCAAAAACTTCTCCGCACAGTTCTGCCAGCTCAAGAAAAGACAGTTTCTGCTTATCTTTTCCGTTATACCTTCCTACCGGGGCCATCCATGACGCGGCAACGTATACGGGTCGAGGTGTAAAGGGTAGTTGCATAACTCACCTTCTCAGACAAATTTATCTCAACGGATCAAGAATAATCGTTTATGAAATAATA
Organism: Desulfuromonadaceae bacterium; assembly: GCA_028686145.1. Taxonomy (GTDB): domain Bacteria; phylum Desulfobacterota; class Desulfuromonadia; order Geobacterales; family Pseudopelobacteraceae; genus JACRCG01. The sequence continues at coordinate 3,419 of JAQUCQ010000065.1, forward strand.
CCACTGGAAAAAACAATGCGCGCCTCAAAAACCGCAGCCGCCACTATTTTTCTGGTGATATTTCTGGTGATATGCTTCAGCCTCCCAGAAAACGGTCACAGGTATAATTTGAGTTACAATCTTCTGGCGAAACATATGCTTATTTTCCAACTCATCACGGGATGCAAGAGCCGATTCATATTGGCTCTTGGTGTGATAAAAGATCACAGAGCGGTATTGGGTACCGATATCAGGCCCCTGTCTGTTTAACTGGGTAGGATCATGACATTCCCAGAAGATTTTGAGCAGTCCATTGTAGGTTATCTGCAGAGGGTCATAGGTAATTTCAACCGCTTCAGCATGACCCGTATTATGGGTGCAGACGTCATGATATGTGGGATTGTCAGTATGGCCACCACAGTAGCCGACACGAGTTGAAACAACTCCGTGAATGCCTAAAAAAGAATCCTCTACACCCCAAAAACATCCCGCTGCGAACGTGGCAGTTTCAAGCATCGATTACCTCCCTAAACAAAAAAGGCCCCGAAGGGCCCGTAAACTACATTAGTTTTTCCATCTCTTCTTCAGAGATATCGAAGTTGGCATACACATTTTGCACATCATCATTATCTTCAAGTTTATCCATGAGCTTCAGCATGCTTTCGGCCTGTTTTCCTTCAAGCTTCACTTGAGTCTGAGGAATCATGGTTATTTCCGCATTTGCATGTTTAAAACCTTTCGCTGTCAATTCTTCACGCACCTCAATAAATGAAGCCGGCTCAGATGTGACTTCATAAGAATCATCCTGTTCTGAAACATCTTCAGCCCCTGCTTCAAGAGCTGCTTCAAAAAGCTGATCAAAATCAACCGACTTGTCAAAACTGATCACACCTTTTTTACTGAATATCCAGGAAACACATCCCGCTTCTCCCATGTTGCCGTTACTCTTCGAAAAAATACTCCGAATATCTGAAACAGATCGATTGCGATTATCTGTTAACACTTCTACCAAAACTGCTGCACCACCTGGACCATACCCTTCATATACAATTTCCTCGTAGGTCACGCCCTCCATACCGCCAGCGCCCTTCTTGATGGCCCGCTCGATGTTATCTTTCGGCATATTTTCAGCTTTAGCTTTATCGACTGCAGTTCTCAACCGGGGATTTGCCGCGAGGTCACCGCCACCCAATTTTGCTGCAACGGATATTTCCTTGATAATTTTTGTAAAGACTTTACCACGCTTTGCGTCGGCAGCGCCTTTTTTGTGCTTGATGGTACTCCACTTATTATGACCCGACATCGCTGTTGCTCCTTTGGAAAAGTATATTTAGTCCCGATGTGAAATCAAGGTAACAAGAACTGAAGAGAAGAAGGGGAAAGCTGAATACTTCGAGATCACGAGACAGCTAACAATGTAACAGTACCTTGATTCGGCATTAAAAAATAAGTTTTCTGTTGCCTAAAAAGGCGGGAAACACTACCATGTAAAGCTCTATCTGTCTAGAGGGAATTTAACAACAAAAGGATACGCCTCACATGAAAAAGGTCAGTAACCGACTTATATTGCTAATATTTTCATCAGTTATTTTCATTTTCATCAACAGTTGCAGCACCATAGGACAGCCCTCTTATAATAACAATCTGCCAATATTTTCCCAGAATGAGCTGGCCCAACCTTATACACAAATTGGCAGAATTCGTGTAACTCGGGAGACATATGGATCTGATTTTTCGCTGTCACCCGATATAAAAGCTTGGGGACTGGCCGCTGTGCAACAAGCAGCAGGAAAAATGGGCGCGGATGCAGTAATGTCTCTCGAAATTACCGGACGTACCACTTATTACGGCATTATTCCATCAACTGAATATTGTGCAACAGCATTTGCAATTAAATTCAAATAGGACCAAATAGTGATTGACAGTATGGCACTACTTTAGTTATAAAGATTGCTTCACTGATTTATGGCGCGTTATCCAAGAGGCTAGGAGCCGGTCTGCAAAACCGTTAACGTCGGTTCGAATCCGACACGCGCCTCCATCATTTTCTACTCCAATTATATTCCAATGAAAAAAGCCACGCATATTGCATGGCTTTTTTATTAAAATATAAGCAATCCTGCTCTGTATTTTTTAACAATCCAGACTGGTTATGCTGCCTTCTAAAAATTAATTTTCGGTTTTAGCAACTGAAATTGCAGAAGAAAGTTTTTCTATCATCAACTTGATATTTGTGGCACTTGCAAGAAGTTTTGCTGCCCGCTCGACGCCTTTCATGAATTTTTCAGCTCCAGCGGCATCTAACAGGCATACATTCCCACCATTGTCCGAAAGCTCCTTATCAACAACTCCGCGGCCCAACTTTCCGACATACTCCGTCACAATTGATTTTACCTGTTCTTCCAACTCCGCAAGTTTTTGCGACATGGCTTTGCTGTCGCGTTCCTGACGCTCAAGATTATTTTTATCTATCTCTGACTTATGAAGCACAACACACGTATCCCATATTTTTTGAATATTTGTAACTTCAAGAAGATTTGTCCCCATTAACTCGTCAGCACTTTGTGTCGAAAACAGGTCAATTTTGGCACCCGGTAATCCAGCAATTTTTTGTGACTCTGTAGATGATGTTTCAATATCACTCGAACCATCATGAAAAAAACCAAGCGGGTTTCCGTCTTTATAAAAAATCATGGCTGAATGTTCATCCGTATAGATGCGCAGACAACCATTCATGTGATCTTCTTTAACTTTTTCCAGCAGGGTCTTAATATCAATCAGCTTTAATTCCTGGGCTTTATAGAGTATTTCACCTTCCAACAGGGCGTGGATGCACATGGTAAGATCTTTAGAAAGCTTATAAACATTCAGGGCACCGCTACCTGTTGTAACCATTAACCCAGCAAGCGCAGAAAGAGCTTCAAAGCCAGAATCGCGCTTGCCGTTTGGACCTTCAACAAGAGCACTAACCAGCTTACCTGCTTCAAAAACCAAGAGGCCAGTACTGGACTGAAATACAAAACTAGCATAGCCAGTGAAAGCGCCATTACTAAGCTTTGACAAGACATCCGGAAGCTTCAGCTTCGACACTGCCAGATTCTCAAATAGCGGGCTGCCCTTGGGGAGAAGGAACATCTGAACCTCCTAAAATAACTCAATCATACAACGGCATAGAAACTAATGTAATTTTCCAAACATGTCAAATCTTTACTGAGAAGATATAAATAAGAAAATATCCAAACAGAAGGCACGGGGTGCATACTTGCCCTCGTGCCTTCTGAAACCGCGCAATAATGTGCTATGAATTATGTTGTTTGAGCGTCCACGACAGCAATGGCAGCCATGTTGACGATATCATCAACACTATCACCACGCTGTAAAACATGTACCGGCTTATTCATACCCATCAGAATCGGACCGATCGCCTCAGCGCCTCCCAAATGATGTAACAGTTTGTAGCAGATATTTCCCGAGTTCAAATCTGGGAATATCAGGATGTTAGCAGAGGTTTCTAGTTTTGAGAAGGTAAAGCCTGCCATCAGCTCCGGCACAACCGCCGTATCGGACTGCATTTCACCGTCTATAATCAGATCTGGCGCACGTTCCTTAACTATTTCAACTGCTTGCCTCACTTTTTTGGATTGTGGATGGTTAACAGAACCGAAGTTGGAAAAAGAGAGCATCGCCACTCGAGGCTCGATGTCAAGCATGCGGACTTTCTCGGCAGCCAGGATAGCGGTTTCGGCAAGTTCTTCAGCAGTCGGATCAATTGTGACTGTCGTGTCAGCCAGAAAATAGACACCTTTTTTGAATACCATCATATATAAACCGTGGACACTGGAAAGCCCCTTTTGTTTCCCCACCACCTCCAGAGCCGGGCGAATCGTTTCAGGATAGTGCGTATCGATCCCCCCCAGCAAAGCTTCTGCATCTCCCATGCGGACCATCATAGAACCGAAGTGGGTACGCGATTTACGGCGGAGTATGCGTAATGACTCCGAAAGCGTCAGACCTTTGCGCTGGCGTAGCTTGTAGAGTTCTTCAGCGTACCTCTCAGTCAGCTCAGAGTCAGGAGGATCAATGATCGGGACATCAAGCTCAAGGTTTAGTTCAGCCATTTTCTGAAGAATTTTTTTGCGGTCTCCAATAAGGATCGGCTTGGCGATTCCTTCATCTACCAATTCTTTTGCAGCTCTGAGTATTTTTTCGTTGTCACCTTCCGGGAATACGATAGTTTTAGGATCACTCTTGGCCTTGTTGATAACCATGCGCATGATCTCTTTGGATTTGCCTTGGGTCGATTCAAGGTGTTCGATATATTTAGCCATATCTTCAATTGGTTGACGTGCAACACCGGATTGCATGGCTGCTTTTGCTATGGCAGGAGCCACATGCAGAAGAACACGAGGGTCAAATGGTTTGGGAATGATGTAGTTGGGACCAAAGACGAATTTCTGGTTGCCATAAGCTTTGCAGACCGAGTCGGGGCATTCTTCACGAGCTAATTGTGCCAAGGCTTTTACCGCAGCCAGTTTCATCTCTTCGTTGATGCAGGTAGCGCGACAATCCAAGGCACCACGGAAGATAAACGGAAAACCGAGTACATTATTGACCTGGTTGGGGTAGTCGGAACGGCCAGTGGCGATCATGATATCACTACGTACAGCAAGGGCATCTTCCGGAGTTATTTCCGGATCAGGATTGGCCATAGCAAAGATGACCGGATTCGGTGCCATACTGGCGACCATCTCTTTAGTAAATGCCCCTTTAACGGAAAGACCAAACAGAACGTCAGCACCAGCAGCAGCCTCTTCCAGTGTACGGAAATGAGTGTCAGCAGCAAAAAGTTCCTTGTAGGGGTTCATCCCTTCGACGCGTCCTTTATAGATAACCCCTTTGGTGTCGCACATAATCATATTGTTCGGCTTTACGCCAAGTGCAATGGCCAGCTTAGCACAGGAGTTGGCGGCAGCTCCGGCTCCGTTGACAACAATGCGAATATCTTCAATTTTTTTATCAACAAGATACAGAGCATTCAGCAGAGCCGCGGACGAAATGATGGCAGTACCATGCTGATCGTCGTGGAACACCGGAATATTCATGGTTTTCTTGAGAGTTTCTTCTATATAGAAACACTCTGGGGCCTTAATATCTTCCAGATTGATACCGCCAAAAGTCGGCTCCAGCAGTTGACAGGCTTTGATAATCTCATCAGGGTCTTCAGTATCAAGCTCAATGTCAAACACATCAATATCGGCAAAGCGCTTAAAAAGAATTCCCTTTCCTTCCATAACCGGCTTACCGGCCAGAGCCCCAAGGTTGCCAAGCCCAAGGACAGCAGTACCATTGGACACAACCGCTATCAGGTTACCTTTGGCTGTGTATTTATATGCATCCTCGGGATTTTGCTGAATTGCCAGGCACGGCAAGGCTACACCCGGAGAGTATGCCATTGAAAGATCTTCAGCGGTCTGGCATGGCTTGGTAGATGTTACTTCAATTTTTCCTTTGCGACCGCTTGAGTGATATTCCAGAGAATCTTTAAATTTAGCCATTTTTAGTCTCCATTTTTTAGTTTAGTTAAAAAACAAGCGGTCTTTTTTGAAACATTACGTAGCTACTTTTACTAAAAGTGAAAAATAATAGCCTCCTTAAAATACTCTTGTCAAGCAGTTATATTAGTTGGCAAAAAAATGATCATATAAGAAATTTTAGCTGTATAGCAATACCCACCACTTTTGAAATATGCATATCTGTCTATATGTCAACTAATCCGATTATAAAAATCAAGTTAATGTAAGCCATGTAATTAATTGACTTACTTCTCGACATTAAGTACTATTTTTCAACTTAATGATCGAATCAGATACAAAGTAGGATACAGCTATGCAAAAAATACCATTGCTACATGCCAAAGCCGAAATGACTCTTGCCAAGGACGTTTTCCGTGGCAATTCGCCAGTCGGCTTTCCTCTCTGTGGTAAAGGCACAAAGCTGACAGAGGACTTGATCGCACGCTTTGAAGGCATGGATGTCAAAACCGTTTACGTAGAAGGGCATCCTGTCTGGGAGGAAGGAGAGCGTTCCGTCAACGACCTCCTGCATGACCTTGATTGCCGTTTTAGTAAAACTCTCCAGAATCCGTTAAATGCTTTGCTTTACGATACTTACAAAGCATACTTGACCAATTTGATGGAGGACAACAGTGACCGACAAGCGAAGTAAGCTGAGAAAGATTATCATGGACACCAGAACGTTGCCAACGTTGCCAAGTGTCATTAACAAACTGAATTCGCTTTCTGAAAATGAAAAATCATCCATCCAGGAGATGGCAAAGATTGTTTCTTCGGATCAGGTACTTTCTGCACGAATTCTGCGCTTGGCAAATTCTCCATCGTATGGATTCTATCGGGTGTCAACAATCTCGAACGCCATGATTTTGCTGGGAGTTAACGTAGTCAAGAGCCTTGCACTCTCTTCATCAATTTTTGCGATCATGGAAAAAGACAGCGTCGGGTTATGGGAACATTCACTGGCAGTCGGCACTGTCGCCAACCTGATTGCCCGCAAGTTGGGACTACCGGAGTGCGAAGAAATCGCAACAGCAGGCCTTCTGCATGACATCGGAAAAGTAATTATCTCCATTAAATGCAGAGACGCCGAGAAAGACATCGTGAGACTTGTCCACGAAAAGCGGGTCTACACCATGGAAGCCGAACGTGAGATCATTGACACCGACCATGCGGAGGTAGGGGGATGGTTGTCCAAAAGCTGGTTTCTTCCTGACAAGCTAAGTGAACCGATAGCCTTTCACCATGATGTTGCCGGTTCTGAAAATCATCGCATTAAAACAGCGGTCGTCCACATTGCTGATGTGCTTATTTGCGCCGGGGGGTTTGGTAATAGCGGTGAAACTTTTGTACCCCCAGTCCAGAAAATCGCTTGGGATACGCTCAAACTGAATGAGCAGATTCTCGCTGAACTTGTCAATGAAGCCGAGGACAAACTGGTTGAAGTAAAAAACTTCTGCCTTGAAATGATGGGAGACTGATACCACCGAGAGAATTGCTTTTCTCCTGTTCTGACCTCCGGTTGCTATCTGTTTATTTTCAGTGTTTTATTGAGCCACATAACACCTGTTTTTCCCGCCTTATACGCATCTTTGACATCACCCGCTGGCCCGACTCATTGTCACCATCATCATAGACTCCGGCAGCTTTCTTTCAGTTATTGCTAATCATTCTTCATAGCGGTTGATACGCTTTGTACGCTGTGATATAGATCATCACACTTCCTAACCAAGGTGCCCATAATGATAATGATTGATCGCTTGATTGAACAGGCTCTCCTTGAAGACATCCATACCGGTGATATCACCACCCTTGCAGTTGTACCGGGAAAGCGCGCCGCTACCGCACGGCTGATTGCAAAAGAAAATCTGGTGATGGCCGGCATCTCTACAGCTGCTCGGGTATTCAGCACGCTTGACCCCAACATACTCTTCAAAACATGCCTTGGTGACGGTGAAAAAGCCGTAGCCGGAACTCTTCTGGCAACGGTTCATGGAGAAGCTGCACAGCTGCTGATGGGCGAACGGGTTGCGCTTAACCTGCTCCAGAGAATGTGCGGCATTGCAACACTCACCACCAGTTTTGTCGAGGCGGTCGCCGGCACAAAAGTCCGGATCGTTGATACCCGCAAAACAACTCCTGGACTGCGGCAACTGGAGAAATACGCCGTACGGGTCGGGGGGGGCGTTAATCACCGCACCGGACTTTACGACGGCGTTTTGATCAAGGAAAACCATATTGTTGCCGCCGGGGGTATCACCGAAGCAATTCGGCGTGCCCGCGCCTATATTCCTCACACATTGAGAATCGAGATAGAGACCGAGACTCTGGCCCAGGTTGATGAGGCTCTTGCCGCCGGAGCTGATATCATCATGCTCGACAATATGAGCCTGGATGAAATGAGATCCGCTGTTATTACCATTAACGGCCGAGCCCTGGTGGAGGCTTCCGGCGGTGTCAATCTAGAACGTGTGCGGGCAATTGCAGAGACAGGCGTTGACATCATTTCGGTGGGAGCCCTGACCCATTCGCCACGGGCAATGGACATCTCAATGCTTCTGGACTAGACGGCAGCACTCCTGAAAAACTACCGAGGTAGCACCATGCACCCAAAAGCCGGTACCATATTGCGTCTGTTTCGTGCCGAAGCGGGCTATGTCTCAGGAGAGCATCTCAGCAAAGAACTTGGCGTATCACGAACTGCCGTATGGAAGCATATTTCTGCGTTGAGAAACAACGGCTACCACATCGAAGCAGTTCCATCCCGCGGGTATCGGCTTATCTCGTCGCCAGACAGCATCGATCCGTTTGAACTAAGAGCCCGACTAGAGGGCGGTAAAATCGGCAGGCGGCTCGAGTTTCTTAACCTGACTGTATCAACTAATGCCGATGCCTTTCGGTTAGC
>JAQUCQ010000414.1 GCA_028686145.1 Desulfuromonadaceae bacterium
TCGGCCGTTCAGGACCGAAACATCACGCTGGAGGGACTCATCAATGAGCAGCAACGAAGAAATTACTATTATCTCGCAATATAGATTCGCATCAACTGGAAAAATCGAAACACATTCTTCCTGGTGGATGCATCAATGAAATCCGCTACATTCATTCGGCTTGATGTCTTCAAGTCCGAGTTGGTTAAAGGTGCACGCTTCAGCCCTATTTATGAATTCCCTTTATTGGACCGGTATATTTCAAGCCTGACCAGGCGATTCCCTTTGAAAAGGCCTATAAGGCGACAGGGCAGAACAACTGGGTCCACTTTTACACCCATGACCGGAACTTTGAACGAGTCTGGAACACGCCCAAGCGCTATTTTCCCATGTTTCAACGCTTTGCCGGCGTCATCACCCCGGATTTCAGCCTGTACAGAGAAATGCCCTTGGCCATGCAGATTTGGAATACCTACCGCAACAGGGTGATTGCTTTCTGGCTTCAACGAGAAGGCATTTCCATTGTGCCCAATGTGCGTTGGGGCGACGAGCGGACCTATGCATTCGCCTTCGAGGGACTGCCTCAAGGCGGAACTGTTGCAGTCAGCACCAATGGTTCATTGCGCAAAAAAGTCGACCGGGAGTACTTCAAGAACGGCCTGGCAAAAATGGTTGAGGTTCTCCAACCCAAAACTCTTATCAACTACAGCCACGCCCCGGATGACGTGTTTGGCGAATATGCGGATCGCGGTTTGGAGATACTCGTGATCCCTCATTATTCGAATACGTTCAAAAAGGAGGTGCTGTGATGGGCGGCGGGGGCGGCGGTGGACATTTCAGCGGGACAAAAGGCGCAAGTGACTGGAATCCCTTTTCCCGTGGAACTGTGTATGCGCAAGCGGGTAATGGTAACGTTGCGACAGATGCAGGTGGAAAGGCGGCTCCAGCGATCAAACCTTGGAACAAAGAGGCGTCAATAGAGCATTTGGATAAGAGTGTTCAGCCTAAGAGTACAGGATATTGTGCAACATATGTAAGAGAAGCCATCGAAGCGGGTGGAATCCATCTTAATCGAAGCTTAAACTCTGCGGGAGGAAGAGCTTATGGCTACGGCCCTGTGTTAGAGGATGCTGGTTTCAAACCCGTTCCAGCGGATACGCCGCCTCAAGCTGGGGATGTTGTTATTATTCAGCAAGCTCCGCATCATAAAGATGGTCACGCTGCGATGTACGATGGGAAAAAATGGATATCAGATTTCGAGCAAAAAGACATCTACGGCAGCCCTTGGCTGCGTAAAAACGAAACACCCTATATAATTTATCGTAGGACTTGAATTTAAAATTGGTTTCAAGTAAGATGCTGCTGCAGGAGCAAGGAAGGGCGTCTTCCGCTTCAGCACAGTTCGAATGACGCTTGTACAAGGCAAGGCCAATTTGAAGATCGAACTGACGAGGAGACCAATGTAATGCAAAAAATGTTCGGTAGAACAATCTTTTATTTCATTATGTTGATATTTTTGTCGTCTCCGTCAGGGTATTGCGCAGAGCAAGATCCAATCAAATTTCTGACTGCCTTTTACACATGGTACATACCGGCCCAGGGTGTGATGTATCCAGAATATCATCGTGACATATATCTCTATGTGGCACGGGATACAGTGGAAGAACTTAAAAAAAAGCCAGTAAATCCTGGATTTGACGGGACGGACTATTTTATCAAGCTTGATGATACACCTGTAGACATGAAAGGTGTGCGCATATTGGTTGGTCAGGTGGAAGATGTTGGCCCTGACACTGTAGTGGCTACAGTGACCATTGTCCAGAGAGATAAAGTCGGGCATCGCTTTCCTGACGGTGTTATTGTCGTTGTTTTGAAAAAGATCAAAGGCGAACTTAAAATATTTAAGTGCATTGACGCTTATCCTGAAGCTTGATTGTTTGTGGATAAAACGATGACAATAACTCGCTCCATGTTATTCTGTTTGTTTGTCATTTTGTTTGCACCTAACTACGTTCACTGTAAGTTGAACTCAGCAGAAAATCATGTTAAAGAGTTTTACGAATTGTACATTCGTAGCGGAACAAAAATAACAATCGATAGTGATCTTTCTGGATATGTTGATGGATGCACGTTAAACACATTACGAATTATGTATAATCGAGCTTGTTTTGACTCTGATTATTTTACAAGGTCACAGGATGTCGCTGACGATTGGCTTGACGTGCTCGTAATCCATAAAGAAATGAAGATAAATGATACAACAAGCGTTGTGCCTATCTCATTTAAATGGTCAGAAGACAAGCAGCATCATCTTCTTGTTTTTGTCAAGAAAGAGATGGACGGTTGGCGCATAATAAAAGTCTCCGGAACAGAAAGATTTTATCAGTAAGCTATTGCTTTGCAGGCGCTGACAGGCTTGATCCATTTGTAAAAAGTCCTCCGTCTGTTCTTGATGAAAAAGTGATTCAGCCGCGTTTTGAAAAATTTCTCTGGCTGCGCCCGCTGCGAAAAGGTCAAACCTTCGAGTATGCCACATACGCTTCAGGCTTGACCTTTTCTCGCGCCTTGCCAGAACGGTTTTTGAACCGGCTGCCAGAATCGACTTTTACAACGGACTTTTTTGTAATGGACGACTTACTGATTAACCTGGAGCTGCGTCTTTGATACTGTCTTGCTCACATCGGCCAATTGGGCAGTCAGTCCCCCAACCTCTCCGCCTTGAGCTTTTTCGTCAGCAATTTTGCCGGTGAGAACTTTTTGCTTTGCCTTGGCATCCTGAAGCGTCTGATTGAGTTTAAGCTTGTCTACGGTTACGGCAGAGCCAGTTACTGCCGCAGAAGACACGCTTGCGCTCTTTTCGTT
>JAQUCQ010000415.1 GCA_028686145.1 Desulfuromonadaceae bacterium
AAACCCAGCTCGTGGTCGTGCTGAACACGCTCCCTTTCTGCAGCAAACGGATGATATCGTAATACGGCTGCAAAAACGGCGCTCCAACCCTCCCGGCAAACGCCGCCTTCGTTTTACCGATTACCCCCAACAGCAGCGGCGGCATCACAATGGCCAGAAAAATATGGATGATACCGTTCGTCATGGTAGCTCCCAAACCTGAATAGAAGATGCGTGCGTTAATGTACTCACCAGTTGTCAATGGGCCCAAAGCATTAGAACAAACAGGGCAGCAAAGATATAGAGCATATATACCTGCATCAGTCCATGCTGCAATCGATGCAGAAAAGAGAACAACATCCCGGTCAGGGAAAACAGTGGCAAAATAATCCGGTCCAAAAGCGTTTCAGTCGGAACATCACTGCAGCGTGACCCTCGGGGGAAAAGCCCGGTTAATTTCGGGCGCTCGACCCGCTGGAGCATAATACCATTAAAGACCGAAACGGCAAGTTCGGAAAACGACGTCGCACCATACTGGATCCGGGATGTACCGCGCTGATAGCCGCATCCCCAAGTGGGAGCAAAGGCCACCGGAGCTTTACCAAGCCGCCACCTCCAGAGGAGCGTCACGACAACTGCGGCCGACAGCAGCAGAATTCCAGCCAGTGAGAGCCTGCCCATGATGGCGCCATACTCTGCAGGAAAGGCCGCTAAAGCTGTTTGTGGATAGGATGACAGGATGGCGGGAGAGACCAGACGCAGTGCCAGCTGCGGAACCACGCCAATCAACAGGCAGAGCAGAGCAAAAAAAATCATCGGCACCAGCATTGTCACCCCCGCTTCGTGCGGATGCGCCGCTTCGGGGCTGCGCGGGGTGCCGAGAAAGACCGAACCGTACAGCTTGGTGAAGGCGACCACGGCCAATCCGCCGACCAGTGCCAGTACCGGGGCCAAAAGCGACAGATAGACCAGGCTGCCGGCCTTAAGTTGCGAAAAGAAACCGAGATACAGGAGGAATTCGCTGATAAAGCCGTTCAGGGGGGGGATGCCGCAGATGGAAACCGATCCGACCAGAAAGAGGAAACCCACGCGGGGCATGCCTTTGCCGAGCCCGCCCATCAGGTTCATTTCACGCGTTCCGGCAGCATGGATAATGGCCCCGGAGCCAAGAAACAACAACGGCTTGAAGAAGCTGTGATTAAGGATATGGAGCAAGGCTCCCGCCATGCCGAGATACACCAGCACGGTCGTGTGGCTTGACACCCCCAACAGGGCAACTCCAAGGCCGGTGGTGATAATGCCGATATTCTCGATACTGCTGCAGGCCAGCAGGCGTTTCAGATCGCGCTGGGCAACCGCGAAGGTAATCCCCAGCAGGGCCGAGGTTATTCCTGCTACCGTAAGAACCACCCCCCAGAGCAGCGGCGGATCGTAAAAAAACGTCAGGGTGCGGAAGATACCGTACAGGCCCATCTTCAGCATGACACCGGACATCACCGCCGAGACGTGGCTGGGTGCGTTGGCGTGCGCCGAAGGGAGCCAGGTATGGAGCGGCATGATACCGGCCTTGGCACCGAATCCGATAAAAGCCGCCAGCGCAATGATCACGGCTGAGGGAGAGAGCGCCGAAAGGGAACCGGTCGCCGGAAGCATGAACGAACCGGTTTGAGCCGCCAATAGTGAAAAATAGACAAACAGAGCCGCCGTGCCGGTGTGGGTTGCAATCAGGTAGACGATTCCGGCGCGCCGGACATTTTCCCGTTCATGCTCGGTAACGATCAGAAAGTAGGCGGAAAGCGCCATAACTTCCCACACCATGATAAAAAAGACCCCGTTACGGGCCATGAGCAGAATAGCCATTGATGAAGCCAACAGACCGTAGAAGAAGGTCAGGCCGCGTTCGGTGGCACGATGTTCGGCAGCGGGCCAGTAGCCGACGGCAAAGAGGGAACCGGCGGCAGCAACGAGAAAAACCGGCAGCAGAAAAAACGCGGAAAGGGGATCGATGACGAGTTCACAGGGGCCGAACGGCAGGCTCCACGCCAGAGCATAGGTGGTGGTGGTCTGACTAAAGAGGAGCAGAAGGGTGGCCGGCACTCCGGCCAGTGCCGCCAGAATGGTGGCTACGGCTGAAATAATCTGGCCGGGGCCCGGTTTCCGCAGAAACAAACCGGGAATGCCGGCGCAGCCGATAACAAGAGCGGCAAAAAGTGCCACGAGCGCAGGATCGAAATTACCCTGCAAGGCGGAATACATGAACATGACTCCTTGGAATAGATTCCAGCAGACTGTACAGTTGTGGAGTTAGTCGTTGATACTAAGGCCGCCTGCCCGGCAATTCGGGCAGCGGTTTACGCCGATTCTGCCCACGCATCGAGCCGTGAACACAACACCATAATCACTTGGTGTACCCTGGTGAATAGTCGATGCCGAGTTGCAGACACAGGGCCTTATCTACCTGCGCCATGATCGATCTGTTCACAAAACCGAGCCGCTCACCGATCACATTGGTTTTGTTGATGGTGATCAGAATATGCGAACTGACCTTGGCATCCTTGCCCAAACCGGTTCCGGCTGCCGGGAGGAGTGTCTCAAATTCATAGATCTTTTCCAGACGGGAAAAACTGAGAGGGAGTATGGTAACGACGGGAGAATACTCGTTACTGATATTATTACTCACCACCAGGCAGGGACAGATTTCTGACTCCTGGCTCTCTGCAGGGGACAAATTTACCGAGTAAATACCTCCCCGCTTAAACATTCCGCTTCTCCGTTACCGCCGATTCAAATTTTTTCAGAACTTCCTCTGTTTCCTCAGCTGTTGACGTATATCCTTCAATCAACCCTTTGT
>JAQUCQ010000416.1 GCA_028686145.1 Desulfuromonadaceae bacterium
ATGCGATCACACCTCCTTGATCGCTTTGTTCGCTGCAATGAGGAGTGGGTCCCATACGGGGGCATACAGCGGCGAGTAACTCAGATCAATCTCGGCGAGTTCGAACACCGTCATCTGTTTGTAAATTCCAGTGGCAAGAACGTCGAGCCGTTTTGCCACGACGTCTTGTCCTATCATCTGTCCGCCGAGCAACAATCCAGTCCCCTTTTCAAACAGAAGCAGTACACGCATCGTGCCACCTCCGGGGAATGCCCCCCTTGTTGGCGTGTCCACGAAGACTTTCACGTAGTGCGTGCCAATCTCCTGGATTTGACGCTCACTGAGACCGGTAGTGGCCACCGTCAGGTCGAAGAACTTGAATACCGCCGTCTGGTCAATGCCGTAAAATTCTTTCATCGCGGTGTTATTGACAATATTGCTGCCAACAAGCCGCCCCTGCTTGTTGGCGGCCGGTCCGAGTGGCATGTAACCGTTTTTCCCGAGTTGACGGACGTAATGCTCGGCGCAGTCACCGGCAGCGAAGACATCAGGAAGGTTGGTTCGCAAAAAGCGGTCAACTTTTACCGCTCCACCGACTCCCAACTCACCACCAGCAGCCGAGAAGATGGTGGTATTCGGCTTAACACCGATGGAAACAACAACCATGCCCCCCTCAAAATCACCGCTTGTAGTCCGGACTACAGTCCCTTTTTTCTCGATGATATCAACATTGGTATGAAGCTTAATGCCTTTCTCTTCTAGCTTTTCCAGCACCTTCACCCTTATCTCTTCAGCAAACGAAGGAAGGATTGTGGCTGCTTTTTCAAGGATGATTGGAGTGATCTTCATGTTGTAGAGGACATCTACCAACTCAAGATTAGTGTACCCGGAACCTACGAGAATGGCAGTGGAAGGGGCTTTCTCGTAGATTACTTTTTTTACATGTCGCGTGTCGTCCAGCGTCTTGAAATAGCAGATATCAGCAGCATCGAATCCGGGAAGGGGCAGCCTGTTCGGTCGATTGCCGGTGGCGTACACGAGATAATCGTATTTTTCGCGATATTCCTGAGAACGTTCACGGTCAAAAACTGTCACCTCCTTTCGGCCCGGATCGATTTTGGTTACTTCATGATGCAGTCGGTAATCGATTCCCCGTTCATTGCGGATATCTTCAAGACCCAGCGCATAGAGGTCCTCAACCGGCTTATCTTTATAGAACAGGTTGTACGGCATGCCACAGGCGGCGTAAGAAACATCGCCTGATTTTTCCAGCACAATAACTTGCGAGCTATGGTCCTCTCGCTTAATCTGGCTGGCGGCCGATAAACCACCGGCTATCCCACCAATAATTACCGTTTTCATATAGTGCCTCCAAACACGTGGTGTTAGTCATTTGTAGCGCCAGGTTACTCGGATCTGCTTTGTCTGTCCTTAACACTGATGTCTACTTACCCCCACCGCCAGAGGGCAAGTATCAGCACAATAATGAAAACAATCGTAAGGTTCATGTGTGCCATGAAGAAGAATACACGTTCATGTAGTGGGGCTTTGCGGAGACTGTCGGCCACTAACTCTCCTACCGGAGTCATGGCAGTTACCTTCTCCCGGCCGTGCGGCGCATCATTCAATGCTTTAGTCAGGTCATTGCCGGCGTTATGTCTCCCCATATGGACTCCCTGTTTCCAGAGGCTGCTTTGAGTCGCGTCATAGATTTTCCCTTCAAAAGCAAAATAGGCCGGCCGACCATCGTGCCCGTCGCAGGCAGCCAGGTCTTCCAGGGTTAATTCGTTTGCGGCAGCAGAAAGCGCCGGTTCCTTCTTCTTTGCTTTGAGCTTTGGCCCGATTACGGAGATAACGAATATTGCTGAGAGCACCATCACCAGATAGAGGCAAATCTTTATGAACAGGAGAATGCCGAAGTGAGTGTGAAAGAGCGAATCGAAAGAGCTTATACGATAATAGGTCAGAATGGACCCAGTTATGCCCATAACGATCATCGAAATAACGCCGACTCTCTGTTCGCCGCGGGGGAGGCCACTAGCGGCGTAGGCGGGTTTGAGGATAAGGTGTACATAGAGGATTGTGCCGAACCAGAAAATGCCGGTCAGGAAATGGATATAGCCGATGACCAACCGGAACCCTCTGACAAATATGCCCTTTTCAGGATTTGCTGTTTTGGCGTGACGTGATTCAGCAAAAGACTTTCCGGCCGGTGTCAGTTCACCTCCCCCGTGAGGATCAAGATGGCAGACAGAGCATGACTGTCCGGTCTGTTTGGCATATTCCTCGGTGGCACCAGCCAGCTGCGGCATCGCCAGCATGAATGATAGCAACAAAAATACGCCAATAAAGTGCTGGAAAATGACCTTGACCATAAGGTTCCTTTCTGCAATCAAGCATGAAGAAGTCGCACCACGTGAATAATTCCACTTGTTTTTGTTACATCAAGGTGCTTGACTCAAAGCAGTGCTGCTTTCGGGAAGAGAATGTTGTTCTCCAAGTGGACATGCTTGTGAAGGTCCTCCTCGAATTCTTTGAGCTTCTGATATGTAACCATGAAGGTATTGCAGACGTCGTTCGGTATGGCAAACTCATGTGAGAGGTGGCGAATGGTGTGCACTGCGTCACCAATTTCTTCGTGTTCGCGATGAAGCGTGATGAGGGACTCCCGGATTATTTCCCGATCCTTCACCTCCGGCGTATTGCCGGATATCCTGGCTGCGTCGACCCGTTTTATGGCTGGGAAAAAAACTTCCTCCTCTTCCTTCAGGTGGGCCACCATATCCGTTGCAATCTTGTCAAAGATGGCGGCAATCTTGATCACCTCTGGATGATGTGCACCATGAACAC
>JAQUCQ010000066.1 GCA_028686145.1 Desulfuromonadaceae bacterium
TAACCGTGGTTTCAATATATTTGACTTCCCGGTCATGAACAACACAGCGGCTTTCGGATCTACCAAACCTTCCGTAAATCTTGGCTCTATCGATTGGTACGGTATTGGCGCCATGAGCACTCTCAAGAGCGTTGGCCCTGGCAATATAAACTTCTTCACCGATCTCGGCCTGAGTGTAACTCATCCCAACGGACAAGTTTCTGCAAAAACTGGCTTTCAGGGCCTTATGACAGGTGGTTTTCTGGCACCTGAGGCACCTACCAGCAAGACCGGCTGGGCCGCTATGGCAGGTTTCCGTTATGACCTCCCTTCTAAAACCAAGCTCGGTTTCGAATTTAATCATGGTTCAAAAGACTGGATCACCTTTGCTCCGGCAGCAGATGATATGTGGACCGCCAAAGTTGGAACCCGTGGTAATGTGTATGAGCCGTACATCATTCAGGAACTCAATCTCAAGCCGATCTCATCGTACTTCAGTACCGCATTTGTCAAAATTGGTTACCAGTACTATGATTTTGAATACACCGGCAGTAACAACTGGGTTGGTGCTCCTGTAAAGATTTCATCCATCTCGGCGGCAAACATGTTGCTTATGGCACCAGTTAAGACAGCACATGATGTCTATGCAACATTTGAGGTTCACTTCTAAGCAGTATTGTTAATCGTTTCCCCGGCAGTGGATTACTTTCCACTGCCGGGGAAAAAAGTTTTTGCGGATTTATATTGATTATGCTATTATCTATATAAATCCATACCACGCAAGGAGCGTATCATGAAAAAATTTGTATCCGTTGTTGCAATGCTGGCCCTCGTTGTTGTTTCCTTGGTTTCCTTTACAAAAACCGCTAGTGCCGAAGAGTTGAAGATGGTTGGCACGATCACTAAAATTGAGCTTGCCGCTGATAAACAATCAGCAACTGTTGTCCTGAAAGACGTAAAAACTGCTGCTAGTGTTGTTATTCTCATTAAAGACGAATTGACTCTTGGCAAATTAATGGATAAGCGCATTGTTTTTGGCGATGAGATCCGTTGCAAATACAATGTTGAAGACGGTAAAAACGTTGCCAGACTGTTCAAGAAAACAGCAGGCTGTTAATTCCTAACTTCAAATAGCTTTAATCCAGATTTACTCAACCCTCAACTTCTCCTGTAACAAGGAAGGTTGAGGGTTGTTTGTTTTAAAAGTGTATTGCACAGAAGCGGAAAATAATGTTTATGTAACAACAGGACGTGAACTTAATTTACTGGAAGGAATAATGCCATCGTGCGTTGGATACTGTTCCTCATAGCAGGCTTCTGTCTGGCACCTCATCCGGATGCTGTGGCAGCTCGCATTGGGTTTGACTGCTCCTTGTGCCACCGTGAGGGGATGAACGCCGTTGAGCTTGCGGCCCGTTTGAAGGGCCCAGGAGGCTGTGTCGACTGTCATCGGGGGTATGGGCGGGTCTTTGACCATGCCATGGGGCAGCGCACCGGTGAAAAACACTTTGTGCAGCGTAGCTATGCCCGCTTTGATTCTGGTTTCTGGAACAAGAATTGCGACTCCTGCCACGTGCAACGGTGCGCCGACTGTCACGGTGAGACGAAGATAACCAAGCCGTCTGTCGCTGCCTGTCAGCGGTGTCATAAAGGCTATTACACCGGATGGGACTATTCCGGACGTGCTCCGCGGGAAGAAAACTACCGCTACCAGCGCGGTATTGTTGTCAACGGTGAAACATTTTTGAAGATGCTTCCCGATGTTCACTATAGTGCCGGTATGACGTGCGGAGCCTGTCATTCAATGAAAAGCCTGACAGATGGGGAAAAAACGTCCAAAAGCTGCCGCGACTGTCACACACCTGACGTAAAGGTTTTGGAACACCGTATTCCAGCCCATCTGCAGCGTATGGAATGTTACGCCTGCCATTCGGCCTGGGCGCCGCAAGAGTATGGCACCTTTTTTCTCCGGTTCCGGGATCGGCGTATGAAAGACTCTTTTGAGCTTACGCCGAGTGCAAACCCAGAATACCTGCGTAGCTCCTATCTGAAAAGGCAGGATGCTCCGCCGCTGGGTATCAATGCAGTCGGGCGGGTCAGCCCAATCAGGCCGATGTTTATCGCCTATTATACCGATATCATGACAGCCAGAAATAATGGACCGGAGAATACCCTCCTGGCGGCAGAATGGCGCGCATATTTTCCCCACACCGTTCAACGCGGCACGGTAACCTGTGAGGGATGTCATGATAATCCGACACGCTTTCTGTTTGAACCTGAATCCCGGCGGATCTACAATCTTGAAAAGGATGGCATGGGTCTTACGTCGTTCTGGCTGCAGAAGGGGCAGCGGGTCAGCAATGGCAGCTTTATGGATGCCGCCCGTTATCTGCATATGAGTAACAAAAGTCCCGCTTATACAAAGGCGTACATCGAAAAATGGAAAACTTTTCTCAATCGCGTCGAAAATTCATCACGACCCTGACCATGTTGCTCGCATCAGGTGGTCTGCTGGTACGGTATCTTACCCCGCGCAGGACCGTAAAACGCCAGGTGTTGGCCAGCGCTGCCCGTGCTGATGTGCCAATCAACGGGGCACTCGTGTTTCGCAATGAGCGACTGGCACTGCTGAGAGATGCTAATGGCTTTTACGCGTTAAGTCTGGTCTGCACACATCTGGGGTGCACGGTTACCGTTACAGAGGATATACTTTCGTGTCCCTGTCATGGGAGCCGCTTTGATCGGCAAGGAAAAGTACTTTCGGGTCCTGCAGACAGATCGCTTGCCCGGATGGATGTGGAAGTTGTCGGGGAGCGGCTTGAGGTTGTTGGGTAAGGATTTATCATTTGTCATGCGGCCCGTACGGTTGCATCATAAAACGGTTATGTTAAGCTTAACTGTATTTTAATAAAGATAAGTTTGGGAGGTATGCCATGCTGGAAATGCTTGAAAAAACCGTCATGACGACAATCGGTGTTGTCGCTATTACCCAGAAAAAAGCAGAAGAGTTGGTGGCGGAGATGAAAGAACGTTTCAAGCTGAGTGAAGACGAGGGAAAACAGATGGTTGACAGGATTCAGGCCATAGCAAACGAGAACAAGGAGAAAGTCAGGGAAATGGCAGAAGCCGAAGTTCAGAAGATTGTTGATCGCTTGGGCCTTGTTACCCGTGAGGAGTTCGATCGCCTGGTCAAACGCGTTCAAGAGCTGGAATCCCGCAGTAATGACTAGCTTATGCTCAACGTTCTGAAGATAAACCGTAATATCCGGAGCATCAGGCGCTATCTTAATATCGTTCGGGTACTCAGCACATACGGTTTTGACCAGGTGCTTGAGATGCTGGGGCTTGCCGATGTGATGGTACGAAGCCGACGCTTGTTCCGGCGGCCAATTCCTGATATAGCCCGGCTTACAGCTGCCGAAAGGATGCGGCTTGTACTGGAGGAGCTCGGTCCGACTTTTATCAAATTGGGACAGATCCTTTCCACCCGGCCGGATGTAATACCCCACGCATTTGTGCAAGAGTTTGAAAAGCTCCAGGATAATGTGCCGAGTTTCTCTTTTGAAGAAGTGCTCGCCCAGATAACAGGTGAACTGGGTGGACCAGTCGAGCAGTTTTTTGCCTAGATTGATCCTGTGCCTTTAGCAGCTGCATCTATTGCCCAAGTGCATAGAGCCAGATTGAAAACGGGTGAGGAGGTTGCCATCAAGGTGCGTCGCCCCGGTATCGTCGAGGTGGTTGAATCCGATATTGGTGCCCTGATGTCGTTAGCAGGCCTGGCAGAACGTCACGTACCCGGCAGTGAGCTGTATGATCCGGTTGGAATTGTACGTGAATTTGCGCGTACGATCCGCAGGGAGATGGATTTTTCACGCGAAGCACACACCATAGAAAAATTTCGTGACAATTTCATCAAAACCGGCTGGATGTATTTTCCGCATGTATATTGGGAACAATGCTCCCGTGGTGTACTGACCATGGAATACGTCGCGGGTATCAAGGTTTCCGACAGGCAAAAACTCGTTGATCAGGGAATTGACCTCAAGCTGGTTGCCCGACGCGGTGCAGATTCATTTCTTGAGATGGTACTTACTCATGGTTTCTTCCATGGCGATTTACATCCCGGCAATGTCCTGATTCTTCCGGATAATGTGATCTGTGTACTTGATTACGGCATTGTGGGACGGTTGGACGGCGATCTCAAAACTTTCCTCACCGATATACTGTCTGCTATCGTAAACCGGGATATGGACGAAGTCGTGTCTCTGTTGCTTTTTGCCGGAGACATATCTGATAGCCTGGATATTCGCGCCCTTAAGAGGGATCTGTTCAATTTCATTGACGGCTACTACGAAATTCCTCTCAAAGAGATTGAAGTTGGGCGAATGTTGATGGAATTTATCGAAATCATCACCCTCTATAGTATCAGAATCCCGTCCGACCTGATGCTGCTGGCTAAATCACTGGTGTTGATCGAAGGAATGGGGCGAGCTCTTGACCCGGCGTTTGACATGGTTGAACATTTGCGACCCTTTATCGCCAAGGCTCTACGTCAAAAAGCCTCTCCGCAGCGTATTTCACGCGAACTGCAACAAGTCCTGTCTTCTTACCTGAGTTTGGCACGTAACATACCTCGTGATCTGAAAGAGATCATCAATCGTATTAACCGCAACAAGTTCAAAATCGACCTTGAACACCGTGGCCTCGATAAATTCACTGCTGATTTTGATCGATCGATCAACCGCCTTTCAACCAGCATGATCCTGGCAGCTACGATCATTGGCTCTTCGATCATCATGCAGACCGATAAAGGGCCAAAGTTAATGGGGTTCCCCGTGTTTGCTTTTATGGGATATACCATAGCGGGGTTTGTTGGGCTTTGGCTGGTGTATGCGATCATCCGTTCCGGGAGGATGTAGAGTTTTTATCGGGATGGCCACATCTGTTTTTTTAAGCACTGATAACAGGCGCCGATTGGCTTCTTGACTGGTCAACCTACCATTCTTCAGTAAACTGTGCTATAGAGGCACGGTATCAATACATTTGAGACACTACCTCCTTGCATAGACCGAAACCATGATCACTGATTTCCTCAAACATCTCTTTCCCCGCGTAGTGCTTGAGCGCAACTTGCGATTCAGCTATACCTTCTGCCTTGGAGGGATGGCATTCACCGCACTTCTGGTTATGCTGGCCAGCGGGATGCTGCTGCTGGTCTATTATCAACCGACACCGGACCGGGCGTTCGGCTCAATACTTTTTTTGGAATCTTCAGTCTGGGGCGGGAAATATTTACGTAGTCTGCACCGCATAACATCGCATGTCCTACTGATACTGCTGCTGCTGCACACTTTGCGGGTGATTCTGACCGGGGCATATCAACGGCCACGGCAGCTCAACTGGGTAATCGGTTGCCTCCTTTTATTTTTGACACTCTTCGAAGCCTATACCGGTTATTTGTTGCCATTTGACCAGCTGGCTTTCTGGGCAACCCAGACCGGCATGGAATTGCTGGCTACGGTGCCATTCGGAACATTCCTCCGCTCCATGCTTGTGCCGGATGGAGTTGGTCAGGGGTTGTCGCTGCTCCGCTTTTATGCCCTTCATATCTGCATCATCCCGTTAACGGTGCTGGCTCTATCGTTCCTGCATTTCTACCGGGTCAGAAAGAACAAGGGGGTGCTGCCGTATCTATGAAAAACGGATTTGTTAAAAGCTCCCTCCATTTTTTCCCGCTTATTATCCGCTCGATGTACGTACTGGCTGGCGTACTTCTTGTTTTGGCGGCAGTGGTGCCGGCACCTCTCCAGGAACAGGCTAACCCTGCTGTTACACCTAATCCTGCCAAGTCGGCCTGGTTCCTGCTCTGGATTCAAGAACTGGTTAGCTGGTCTCGCTTCATGATCTACCCGGTCATAGTACTGGCTTGTCTGTTTCTGCTGCTCCCCTGGATACCGGCCAGCGGCCATATTCATCGAGCCTCCTGGTTCCCGCATGAACAGCGTACGGTATCGGTACTTACCATACTGTGTGCTCTGTTTATTGTGGCGCTGACCGTTGTGGCTATGTTTCTCAGGGGGGCAAATTGGTCTCTCGTCTTCTAGCTGCTGCCCTGCTTGTGGTCGCTACTCCAGTGTGGGGCGGGCAACCGCATCAGTTCTGTCTGTCATGTCATCCAGCACATTATGAGGATCGTGGCCGATGCAGCGATTGTCATCGCGGTAATCCGTCTTCAGACCGGAAAAATATTGCCCATTCAGGTCTGCGCGCCGGAAAATACGCCTGTTTTACCCTCGGAGACACGGCTCAAATCAAAGAAGGGCAACTCCTGATGGATCAGCTTGCCTGCCGGAGATGCCATGTCAGTGCCGGCCGCGGGAATCGCCTTGCAGTCAGCCTTGACAGTTCTGCTGTTCGGAAAACCGCTGGAGAACTTGCGTCCTCGATACGGCACCCGGTGGCGAATATGCCGAACTTTAGCCTTGAAGAAGAACAGATAACAATGCTGGTGAATACAATCCTTGCCGGTGCTCAAGGACGTAAAACCACTACAACTGCTCCGGTGCGGGTGCATTTCAACACTTCCGGTAAAAAAAGCGTTGATATTTTCTCAACGAAGTGCGGCAGTTGTCACCGGATATTAAGTGAACGTTCCGGTGCGCTTGGAACGGGTGATATCGGCCCCAATCTATCTGGGATACTTTCAGAAAATTATCCAAAGACGTTCAGGAATGGTGAACTCTGGAACAGAGCCAATTTGAAGCTGTGGTTGAAAAACCCGCGTGAGATCAGACCATGGGCAAGAATGCAGCCTGTCATACTAACTGAAAAGGAAATGAAAGAGCTGGAATCGATCATTGTGATTTCTTCGGACCCGAACATGTGACACAGTTATTACCTCGTGTGAGCGAGTATGCCCAAAGTCTGTTTCAGCATTGCTATGCAGTCTGGAAAAATATCTGCAGCAGTACTCAGATTATGCATTTAAGCTGCTAACAACCACCTCTTCACAATTCTTCGTAATTTATTCATACAAAATTCTCAACATTCACATAGGGTGCAACTATCAGTTAACTCATCAACGGGAAGGAAGTATTATGAAAAAAACGTCTGTAGTCGTCATCGCTCTCTGTCTGGTTGTTTCTCTGTTAGGTATAGCAAATGCCAGCTACAGAAATGGAATGGGTGGAGGATGCAGCAATTGTCCACAGGGGATGCCGTCAGACCAGTTCCGGAGGTTTCAGCTTGATACCATTGATCTGCGCCAGGAAATGATGAACAAACGTTTTGCGATCCAGCATGAAAATTTGTTGGGTACACCTGACAAGGCAAAGATTGCTTTACTGCAGGCCGATATCAAGGCTATTCAGCTGAAAATTATGGCCATTCGTAGCCAGAGTGGTCTGCCGGTTAATAAATGTGACGGTGAATGCGGCTGGAATATGGATGGACCCAGCCAGAAAAGGATAGGACCGTGCGGTAAGGGTATGGGCACCTGCCGTAGCGGTTTCTACTGCCGATAAATGGATATTATGAATAGTGGTGTGACGCTATGCCACTACTCAGGGATTTTGGAGCTCTGATGAACCTCTTATTGTCATTACTGTTGTGCTTTCTGCTGCTTGCAACCGGAGCTGCGTTTGCAGCTCCGCCAGGAGAGGGTGAGGCAACAAATTATCGGATGGACGCTACCAATAAAATGGATTGTGATAACGGCCCGACCTGGTGTAATAAGGAGTCACGTCCCTACAAATGCGGAATGCGCGGCAGATGCGGCAAACGTCGTGGTGACTGGTACGGTGCCCGGCAACCGGTGTCCAATGCAACAGAAGCCCGTAATCTTATCCAGAATTATTTTGCCGGACAAGGGTATACCACTTCCGGGGTTACCGAAAGAAGATGGGGGTTCTGGGCCGAAATTATAGATAAGGATGGTAAAATCGTTGATCGGGTTATGATCGACAAACGCTCCGGCCGGATCCGCTCTCTTTATTGAAATATCACTTTCCATATCTCTCCAGGCATTCTCTCGGCAGGGAGTAAGTGTGGAGGTCACAATCGTGGAAAAGAGGTTCATGTGCTTCCACCAGTCTTGATAGTTGAAGATGACATTAAGCTTGCTCGAATTGTGAAAGCCTACCTTGAAACTTCTGATTTCAGAACAGTTCATGTAACAACTGTTGGTGAAGCTCTTCAAAAGGCTGAGGCTGAGCTTCCACTGGCAGTCATACTCGACTTGGGACTGCCTGACGGGAGTGGCGAGGAACTGTGCCAGCGCTTTAAAGAGCTTGGTGATTTCCCTGTTATCATGTTGACTGCAAAGTCGTCAGAGGAAGAACGTATCGCCGGTTTTGCCCTCGGAGCTGATGACTATATGGTCAAACCGGCCAGTCCACGTGAGTTGGTCTGTCGCTTGAAGGCGGTGCTAAAAAGGTATGACCGCACGTCTTTATCCCCGGAGAGTGGCGCTTCTTTCAATAACGGTACATTGATTCTTAACAGCCGCCGCCACCAAGTCAGCAGAGACGGCCACCTTCTTTCCGTTACACCCACCGAGTTCAAGCTTCTTCTCACCTTGGCTTCGTCTCCAGGCCGCACCTTTACCCGCGATGAACTGGTTACCCGTGCGTTGGGATACCAGTTTGAAGGCTATGATCGTAGTATTGATGCCCATATCAAAAATCTCCGTCAGAAGATTGAAAAAGATCCCCGCACGCCGGAGTATCTCAAAACCGTGTACGGAGTCGGGTACCTTTTTGCCGGAGAACGGGATGCACTGTAGCCTGCGCTGCAAATTTCTGTTGTTGTTCATTCTTATTTCAACCATTGCCCTTTCATCCGCTTTTGTGCTGCGCGAGTTTATAATGCGCGATTTTAGTCTGTATCTGGATGGAGAATCTCAGGATCGTGTCCAACGTGTGGTTGCCCTTGTCGAAGGCGGGTACGACCACAATGATGGGTGGCAGCGAGACCGATTAGCCACGGATCTGGCCTGGGCACTCCAACTGGGAATTGAAGTTCACCTGTTTGATTCGGATGGCCGACCGGTACTGGATTCCGAACAGGCAGTTTCTGCATTGACCCCGCTCATGCGCAAGCGGGTGCTGGACTCAAGTGGATATGATCCCCGCGCAGTTAAAGGCATCCCGGTTCCGTATCCACTTTATCTGCGTGATAAAGAGATCGGCCGTCTGGATGCACGGACACTTGATCGAGTAAAAGAAGGCTATTTCGTGCGATCTTCCAACCGGGTATTGCTGATCTCGGTCACGATCCTGGGGTTGGTGTCAATTATTGCGGGCATTATCGCTTCCCGAAAACTTACCCGGCCGATTCTTGAGCTGGTTGATGCTTCTGTTGATATAGCAGAGGGAAATTTATCGCGTCGCGTCAAAAATTCGGGAAATGACGAGATCGGTCGTTTATCCGCGAGTTTCAACAGCATGGCTCATCATCTGGACGCGCAGGAAAAGCTGCGCCGCACGCTTCTGTCAAATGCCGCTCACGAGTTGCGCACCCCTCTGGCGATCATATCAGGTGAACTTGAAGGGATGCTTGACGGTGTGTTGCCGACTGATCGGAATGCGCTCCAGTCAGTGCATGACGAGGCCAGACGCCTGACCGCGATTCTTGATGGTGTAGACGAGTTGTCGCGCGCTGAAGCGAGTGTTTTGACTCTACAGAAGGAAAACTTTATCCTTAAACCGTATCTCGCTACTATTGCCAGTCGTTTTGAGCGAATTTTTGCTGACAAACAAGCTGATATCGTGTTGGTCTGCCCTGATGATCTGCGGATTAACGCTGACCCAGACCGTCTCAGCCAGGTTATCATCAACCTGATTAGCAACAGCAGTAAGGCAATTACCTTGAATGGTCAGGTTATGATTACGGCAACTTCTACTCATGATAAGGTTTGCATAGAGGTTATCGATAATGGGTGTGGAATCCCGGAGAAAGATCTGATGTATGTTTTTGAACGCTTTTATAAGGGAAAAAATGGTGGTTTGGGGGTGGGGTTGGCAATCGTGCACGAGTTGGTGACAATCCATGGCGGTACGGTATCTGTAGAGAGTTCGGCTGGAATTGGGACTTTATTTCGTGTGATACTGCCACAAACCTGTGTAAGTATCTGAGAAGGTGCTGAGACTCATGCCGCGGCGCAGTATTTCCACGTTAATTCTCATAATAGCGGTCTCTCTTACCGTAGGGCTCTCCTGGTTTGCTATACGTAACTTTTCCTCTGCCTCGCCGATTGCAGAGGATAACTTGCGCGGGCTTGCCCTGACAATAGCTGCTGCAATGGAGGGGGTAGCCGGTCGTGACCCTTCACTAAAATCGCTGGCTTCTTTTCAAACTGCTGATGTTGCATATGCCATGATACTTTCACCCTCCGGGAAGATTCTCTTTCACACCAATCCTGATCTGACCGGAAATAATGTTGGAGACTACCGCTACCGGAGCGTGTTGAAAACAGGAACTCTTGGTGAAGAGCGCATTATGCTTGGCACTGGAGAGTATGTTTATGAGTTCCAGACTCCTTTTCATTTATTAGGTAAAACCTGTGTTCTGCGCCTGGCTCTTCATACCTGGCGTGCTGAGGCGGTTATGCGCCGGGCGCGTTTTGGCGTTGCCCTGATCTTTTCATTGCTGGCGCTCGGATGGGGGTTGGGAATAACTGTTTTATGGCTTTTGCGTCGACAAGATGCCCAGGAAAAGCAGCTTGCACGACAGAATGAGCTTGCGCGTCTGGGTGAAGTCGGTGCAGTATTGGCCCATGAAGTGCGTAATCCGTTGGCAGGTATCAAGGGGTATGGTCAACTTCTGGAGGAACGTCTTCCCGAGGGCAGAGAGCGTGGCTATGCGCAGCTTATTGTGCGCGAATCGCTCCGTTTAGAACAACTTGCTGATGATATCCTCTTTTACACTCGCAGTGATAACAAACTTTCACAGTCTGGCAACCTGTTGGCCGTTGTCGGACAATTGACAACTTTGTTGACTCCGCAGTTGGAAACTGCAGGGATTAAGTTGGTCATGAATGTTTCGGAAAACCTGAATGTGCATTGCCCGGAGAAGGAGCTCCACCGGCTACTGCTCAATCTGCTCACCAATGCCATTCAGGCACTGCCCGAAGGGGGTGAGATTAATGTGGAAGCCCGTCACCGTGGTGGCGCGGTGGATATATCTGTAGCGGACAGTGGGACGGGAATTGAGACGGAGATGCGGGCGGAAATTTTTGAGCCTTTCCGGACCAGTAAAGCTAGAGGGGCCGGACTTGGTCTTGCTGTTTGCAAGAAAATTGCCGAGAGTTGTGGAGGAAGTATAATTGCAGAGGGTGCACCGGGAGGGGGAGCTCTCTTTGTCGTGAGATTGCCGGCCATTTCGCAAGAGGATTCTGTATGAACGTTGGAAATATATTAATTGTAGAAGATGACCAGACTTTTCGAGGTCTGCTGGCCGCCATTCTGGTGGATGCCGGGCATGAAGTAACGCAGGCTGTCGATGGTGCTGCCGGGTTGGTTAAACTGAAACAGAATCTGTTTGATCTGGTGCTGTCAGATCTTAAAATGCCGAAAATGGGGGGTGTCGAGCTGTTTCGGGCAAGTCGTTCCCTCCCTTCACCTCCACCCTTCGTCCTGTTAACCGCCTTTGGCACTGTTGAAGAAGCGGTCGCAGCGATCAAAGATGGTGTGAGTGATTTTCTAACCAAACCGCTTAAGGATCCTGCCAGTCTGAGAGACCTGGTGGATCGTTTGTTGGAAGAGCGCCATCGGGAGCGGTTGATGAAATCCGGTGAAC
>JAQUCQ010000417.1 GCA_028686145.1 Desulfuromonadaceae bacterium
CTTGCGAAATTATTTGCTTCACGATCAAATTGATCCGCAGTCTCTGGTGCAAGCGTTTTTTCACAATCTTGAAATAAACGGAATAGTTTCCTGTGAGTCGGAAGTTCGTGATGACCCGTTTCGTGAAGTTTGAGGAAGGTCTGTTTGCTTGTAGTAACGGTTTCATCAATGTGTATCACATATTCGTCGGCGTCGTATAATCCTAATACTTTTGAAATAGCTGATTTTATCCGGCGGCCTGCACTCTCGAGGACACGAGCGGCAATCGCGGTTTTTTCCTCCACAAAAGCCATTATACTTTTTGGATCGAAAATACTGTGAGAAGCAACCTTTAAATTTGAGGCTGCTAAAATATCATCAATGGGAGTCGGGAGTCGATCCCATGCAGATGCTCGGTTAAGAATATCTCTCGCTCTTCTCTCAATAACGCGAAGGTCTTCAGCAGACAGGGTGCAGTCATCAGGCCTAATCATGACTGAGTTTTCCTGATGCGCATCCAATTCAGGTAGTCAATTAGTTCCGCTTCTTCTTCTGGTGTAAGGCTGTGTTCTGCGAATGTAGCTAATCGCCCATGTCTTTGTCCCTCTGCGCGCCCTTTTGCTGGAGCAATATGTCCCGCCATCTCCATTAGTTTTTCATAGTCGATTTTGTAAATTTCCGCGAGCGCATACAGAACATTCGGGGAAGGCTGCTTAATTTTGTCATTTTCAATCTGGCTAAGGTATGCATTCGAAACTTCTTTGTCTGTTATCTGCTCGACCTGACGGAGAGTCATCTTCCTGTCTCTCCGGATCGAGGAGAGGTATTGCCCGAGGGTAAGCTTAACGGCGATCTTTTCCGTCGCGTCGGTTGCCATGACTATTACCTCCTTATCTTCGAATTTAGAGTAATTGTAAACCATTTTGCTAAGTACATCAAGCATGCAATTAATTTGCTTGACGTACTTAGCATGCTTGATTATTATGGCATCAAGATATAATCCATTTCAGGAAGGAGAAGCTTTATGGCGCGTGACGAACATCATGTAGTACCGAACCCTAATGGCGGTTGGGACGTTAAACGAAGCGGGGCAGAGAGAGTGTCAGCACACACTGGTACTAAACAAGACGCAATTGACCTTGGCCGAAAGATCAGCCAGAACCAGGGAACCGAATTCGTCATTCACAACAAAGATGGGAAAATCTCAAATTCAGACAGCCACGGCAATGATCCCTGCCCGCCAAGAGATCAAAAATAAAAGGAGATTTACAATGGATCAACATAAACATGACTCACAAAACAAGACGCACCTTACCATTCTAGTTGACGGTATCCCAAAAGAAGAGGAATTCGTAAGCAACCTTAAAGTGGAAGAGGTCATAAAAATGTTATTGCCTCCAGGAGAAAAGCAAAACTGGGAAAAATACATTTTAAGTGATCGCGAAAGCAAACTCGATACGAGCAAGTCTCTTGAAGACAACGGGGTAAAAGAAAATGATGTGCTGTCCTTGACCCAAAAAGACGGTGGAGGCGGTCACCTTGATTTCTGATCCTTTGTTGGTAAGAATGAAATTCGAATCGGATTCGCTGCCTCTTGTCAAGGAGGCGGCGAATTTTCAAAAGACGGGGATCAGGGTGATTAAAGTCAATTTCCCGGTAATTGAGGTCGCTTTGTTCTGGAAAATGAAGCAAGGCGAAATTTTGCTTAGAATAATTGCCGATGAATATGACTATCTGCCGGTGCAGGGCTACTGGATAAATGAAGGAGGGGAAGCATTATTAAGTGGCCAAGGTCTTATACCACAAGGCATCGGTTTTCAGGCAGAAGGTGGTAACCCCTTAGAGATCCCCAGAACGTGGTTATGCTTCAGGGGGTGGAGAGAATATCATGAATGCCACTTGGAGGTTCTTTGGTCTGCCATCAGAAACCTGTCTCAATATAGGATCCCGGGACTGATTACGCAACTTTATTCCGATCTCAATAGAGCTGAGGTGCAAGCAGGATGAAAATGCAATATTTTGAGGTACCCAAAGAAGTGGTGGCTGAAACCGAAAGGGCTATAACTGCCGGCAACCATGAAATTTTTGCTATCTGGACAGCGCCGCTCTTGACTAGGGAAGGGGTTTGTAAAGTTAAAAGGTGCGTGATTCCAAAACAGACCCCTGGTCAAACAGCTTTCGGGGTATACGTGCATATTGAAGGCAAGGAACTCAGTCATATTCAATTTGATAACTTTGATCGCAAAGAGCGAAGTGTAATTCAGCTGCATACTCATCCTTCTGCGAATGTTTGGATGTCAGAACTCGACAGAGAGTGGGAGGTTGTCAGACATATAGGTGCATTGAGTATCATTGTTCCATATTATGGAAAAAACGGCATTGAGGAATTCCCAGGCGTAAACGTGTATGAAAGGGAAACTATTGACTGGCGCTTGTGGAGCCAAGACGAAGTGTTGGCACGGTTGAGGATTGTATAATGAGTGACGCTCAAAGTAAAAACAAGATGGCATTCGGATCCGCAATCGGTGATCCGAATCTCATTTCAAAACTGCAAGGCGCCAGAATAGGGATTTGGACAGGAGAAGGTATTTCAAAATCGGGCTTATTGTTGATCGAAGCACTCGGAGAGGTGTTGGGTCGGCTTTGGCAGGTTGTGGATGTTGAAGGTTCATATTCTGATCTGTTTATAACCACTGCGAATCGTGCGGCAAGATCAGGAATGCAAACTCATTGTTATCAAAAAAAATGGGAACCTCCCTATGATTTCATACTTTCCATAGGCACCGATTTCCCTTCCGGGAATGGGCCTGGATTACGGATAGGCGCAGCTGG
>JAQUCQ010000067.1:0-5871 GCA_028686145.1 Desulfuromonadaceae bacterium
GTAAGAGTACATGCACTGGACATAAGCATTGTCGTATCTGTGCTGAGCCTCACTTCCATAGTCCCTGCCCGCGTCTGAGCCTACTGCCGATCCGACCAGAAGTCCGCTTGCAGCACCAATGAGGGCTCCAGTTCCGGCATTGCCGGATGCTGAACCTATTACTGCGCCCAGCCCTGTTCCTATTGCAGTACCCGCGATTGCTCCGGTAGCAACATTATTCTCGTAGTTCTCTTGAGCAGAACCACCACTTTGTCGTTCCGCCCACTGTCTGCAGGTTGCGACTTCAGTCCGGAATGTCTCATACGACTTACCTTGTGTCGGCAGCACATTTACGCTTGGTCCCATAGGAAGAGTTGCACAGCCACTCAACGCAAAAAGCAAAAGAGCCGCTACGAGTTTTTGTCTAAATACCATTGTTTTGTTACCTCTTTTTTATTGTCCCCATAGTTTTGAAGCAGCGCCTGTTGTGATGAAACCACGATATGGCGGCAATTAGCACAGTTACTCTGGAATTCTCAGCAGTACGAAGAAGGTCAACTCAGAATTCGTCTTTATCCCATTTTCGCTGTGTATCAGGAGCCAATAGGCGCAAATCTTTTGCCTTCGCCTGCTGCTCAGGCGTCAGAACCGCATGAATCTGGCTTCTTACCTTAAGCCTTGATACCATCAATTCTGTCCGGACAGTCTCATCGCTTGCGATCAAAGATCTTACCGCAGATTCATCAAATGAGTCCGCATGAGACAT
This sequence comes from Desulfuromonadaceae bacterium, assembly GCA_028686145.1. Lineage (GTDB taxonomy): Bacteria > Desulfobacterota > Desulfuromonadia > Geobacterales > Pseudopelobacteraceae > JACRCG01. Next base: position 746 of record JAQUCQ010000067.1, read on the forward strand.
CTCGTTAATTTTTTTTCGATCGGCTACAAGCTTGTGCCGTAAAGACGCATTATTCTGACGGGCAGCCGTAATTATGGCATTTATCTGTGCTCGTTGCACGTCGTTGAGTCCGAGTAATTCTATCATGGCGGCATGTTTTTTTTCACGGTTATTTTTGAATCTGTTGCTGTACTGATGTGTGGGCATGGAGGTTGCCGCTTCTCCAGTGTTTGTCCCGATTTGAGTGTTGTCAGCAAGGGCAAGTGATGCAGCGCCTGCCATTACTGCAGTTGTAAGAGTAAAAATAAGAAATTTTCTTTTCATGAGAGTTCTCCTTTGCTGGGTTTATATGCCGGGGAATATTGGTATCAGTGCTTGATTGTACAGCAATGATCAGTTCTACTTTGTTACCGCATCACTCTTTGCGAATATCATTGTTTGAGTGGCAATTTTCTGAAATCAGAATATGCCAACAATGTGCAGTGAATATGGAGAGAATGTGAATTTTTACCCACTCCCCTCAATCATACTTTATATTTTTATGAAACCTGACTACGATACATGTGGCTGGTCCGACGGTTCACTACAGTAGACGAGAATTTAAACGATGAAATTAAATGTGACACACCGGGTTTTTTTGGCGATTCTCGCCGCCAATGCAATCATAGTCCTTTGCATGTTCCTGATAATGCAGTTGAGTGTTGATCGCAGTTTTCTCAAGTATGTCAACCAACTGGAGCAAACCCGGATGGACCGCTTGGCCATGAAACTTGGACGGGCATATGATACCTGGGGGGGCTGGGGATATCTTCAAAAAGCGCCAGACGCAATTTCCGGGCTAATCAGTGAAACGTACGCTGAAGATCCCTCGAGGGCTCAATTCTCGGCTACAGTCAATAATCCCAAACGGGAACTTGGCCGTATACCTGAGCCATTGGCAAATCGGCGGTATCATCGTTTGGAAAGGCGGCTTGTTGTGCTGGACGCCAAACGAAACCCGATCTTTGGCATCAGTAATCCTGCCGAAATTGAAATTTTCAAACCGATATTGAACAAAGGAGTCGTGGTGGGATATCTGGGGCTGCTCCCCAGTAAATTTCTCTCAGATATTCATCAGCTCAAATTTGTCAAGGAACAGAAATCTATTTTTGCACTTGTAGCATTGGCTATGTTGCTTGTAGCGGTTGCGATATCGTTGCCATTGGCACGACGTTTGGTTCGTCCACTCAAAAAACTGGCTGCTGCAACCAGCGACCTTTCTTCAGGGCGCTATGATATTCGGGTCCCTGTAGATTCTGATGATGAACTTGGCCATCTCTCACGAGACTTTAACGCACTGGCGTTGAGCCTCGACAAAAATGAGCATGCCAGACGTCAGTTTGTGGCCGATATTTCACATGAATTGCGGACTCCGTTGGCAATTTTGGGGGGTGAGTTAGAGGCAATTCAAGATGGGATGCAGGAACTGTCGTATGAATCGATCAGTTCGCTTCAGGTTGAAGTTTTCCGTCTTAACAGGCTGGTTGACGATCTGTACCAATTAGCAATTTCTGATGTAGGAGCACTTGCATACCGGAAATGCGATGTGAACCTGACCGATATTCTCCGCGAAGCAATAGACCGCGCTCGGCCGAAGGTGGCGGAAAGGCCGCTGACACTTACTGCCCTTCTGCCGCAAGACCCCGTTTGTGTTTTTGCCGATGCCGAACGATTGGCACAACTCTTTGACAATCTCCTGGACAATTCCAGAAAATACACTGATCCCGGCGGTACGCTCGACATATCGCTCGAAGCGGCACATGGCAGAGTAACGGTTGACATAAAAGATAGCGGGCCGGGTGTTACGGAAGAGGAACGCCTCAGGCTGTTCGATCGTCTCTACCGGGTAGAGGGTTCGCGCAACAGGTCTTCCGGGGGCGCCGGTCTTGGACTTGCCATCTGCCGCAATATTGTCGAGGCTCACGAAGGGGTGATCGATGCGCTGCAATCACCTCTCGGGGGGATTTGGATGCAAATTTCACTGCCACAATCGGAAGGTTACCAATGATTGACACTGTACTTGTTGTTGAAGACGAACCCAAGCTGGCGCGACTCCTAAGCAATTACTTGCGCCAGGCGGGATATGATCTACACTGTGTGGAGAATGGTCTTGATGTCCTGCCGCTGGTTCGTGAAAGGATGCCGTCTTTGATTCTTCTCGACTTGATGTTGCCGGGGAAAAACGGCATGGACATCTGTAAAGAGATCCGTTCGTTTTCATCCGTGCCAATCATCATGGTTACTGCCCGCATTGAGGAAATTGACCGACTTCTTGGCCTTGAGCTTGGAGCTGATGATTATATCTGCAAACCATTCAGCCCGAGGGAGGTTGTCGCCCGCGTCAGGGCCGTGTTACGAAGAAGCGTTAATCAACAGTTGCCTGGCGTGGTTCCCATGCTTCGCTTGGATGAAGAACGCTTTCAGGCAACGCTGCATGGCCGTGACCTGGAACTCACCGTTGTTGAATTCCAACTGCTGAGCTTTCTTTCCGCCAATCCGGGACGGATATATAATCGTAACCAGCTTATGGATCGCATTTACCCCGACCAACGTGTTGTCAGCGATCGCACAATCGATAGCCATATCAAGAACCTGCGCAAGAAAATTTCCGGAGTATCGCCGGAAACCGATCTTATTCAATCCGTCTATGGTGTCGGGTATAAATTTGATGCTACCCAGTAAAAAAATATTGAGAGCACACCGAGGATAGCACGCATGCAAGAGACTGTTACTGAAACTATTACATCAAACCCTCATCCGGTAAAACGGCCGTTTTTCTCTCGCGGGTGGTTCTGGGCCATTCTGTTCTGTCTGGTTACGGTTGGAGGATTTACCTTCTGGAAAACCGGGCACTCCTTGCCGGCATCTGCATCTGGCCGGTCCGGTAAAAAAGGGCCGTCTCTTCCTACCCCGGTATTTGTCGCACACGTCCGAAAGGGTGATATGAATCTTTATCTGACCGGCCTCGGATCTGTAACGCCTCTGAACAATGTAATGGTGCGGAGCCGTGTTGACGGCCAACTGATGACGGTTCATTTCCGTGAGGGACAAAACGTTGCCAAGGGGAGCCTGCTGGCGGTTATCGACCCGCGGCCGTTTCAGGTCCAATTGACACAGGCTGAGGGCCAGATGGCCCGTGATCGGGAGCAACTGAACAATGCCCGCCTGGATTTGGAACGCTACCGTACGCTCTGGAAACAGGATTCGATTCCCCGGCAGCAGTTGGATACCCAGGAAGCGTTGGTCCGGCAGAATGAGAGTGCCGTCAAGATTGACCAAGGACAGATTGACGGCGCTAAACTGCAGCTTGCCTATAGCCGTGTCACGGCTCCCATTACCGGCCGCACCGGACTACGCCTTGTGGACCCGGGAAATATGGTGCACGCGGCTGACACCGGAGGGTTGCTGACGATTACCCAGGTACAGCCGATTGCCGTTGTATTCCCGATTCCCGAAGACAGTCTGCCGCAGGTTCTGCACAAGATGAAAGGAGGGCGACTTGCCGTCGATGCCTTTGATCGCGAGATGAAACAGAACCTGGCTGCCGGGAAACTGGTCACCGTCGATAACCAGATCGACCCCACCACCGGTACGGTAAAGCTTAAAGCGGTCTTTGCCAACCTGAACAATGAACTCTTTCCCAATCAGTTCGTTAATGCCAGGCTTCTGCTGGATGTGAAAAAAGACGTTCTTATCGTACCATCTGCTGCCATCCAGAGATCTCCACAGGGTGCATTTGTTTTCGTGGTTAAACCGGATCGAACGGTTGCCATGCGGCCGGTCGTGACAGGCATTTCCCAGGGGGCGGAAACATCCATAGCAGAAGGGCTTGAAGGCGGAGAACAGGTTGTTGTGGATGGAGCGGAACGCCTCAGGGATGGCAGCAAGGTGGAAGCAAAGGAACGGGAAAAAATCGGAAAGGCGGGTGGCAGAGGAGCAAACCCGGACGGTAAACCGGGTAAACTGATACACGGCCACCCCCAATGAACTTCTCGCGACTCTTTATTCTGCGGCCGGTTGCCACCACCCTGTTGATGATCGCCATCATCCTGGCTGGTGCCGTAGCCTATAAGCAGCTGGCGGTGTCAGCGCTGCCGCAGGTTGATTACCCGACTATCCAGGTACGTACTTTTTATCCCGGCGCCAGTTCCGACGTCATGGCTTCTTCAGTAACGGCACCTTTGGAACGCCAATTCGGACAGATGCCGGGATTAACCCAGATGACCTCTGCCAGCTCTCACGGCAGCTCGGTGATAACCTTGCAGTTTGCGCTTGAACTCCCGCTTGATGTTGCTGAACAGCAGGTTCAGGCTGCCATCAATGCCGGGTTCAATTTCCTGCCCAGAGATTTGCCCAACCCGCCGGTCTATAGCAAGGTTAATCCTGCCGATACGCCGATTCTAACCCTGGCTCTCTCCTCAGATTCGCTTGCATTGCCGAAAATCGAGGATCTGGCTGATACCCGTTTTGCCCAGAAGATATCCCAGCTCCCGGGGGTGGGGCTGGTCAGCATAAGCGGAGGGCAGCGCCCGGCAGTGCGCATCCATGCTAATCCAACGGCACTTGCATCGTACGGATTGACCCTTGAAGATCTGCGCACTGCCCTTGTTGTAGCCAATGTGAATCAGGCCAAGGGGAGTTTTGACGGGCCAAGACAATCGTATATTATCGGTGCCAATGATCAGCTCTTTACAAGTAAAGAATACCGTTCCCTGGTTATTGCCTACAGAAACGGCGCTCCCGTCCTGCTCAAGGATGTTGCGGATGCCATCGACGATACTGAGAATGTGAACCAAGCTGCCTGGATGAATTCGACCCCGGCGGTTATTGTTAACATCCAGCGTCAGCCGGGAGCCAACGTTATTGAGGTGGTGAACCGGGTAAAGAAACTTCTTCCCCAGTTACAGGCGGCACTCCCTGCGTCGATAAAAGTGACCCCCCTGACCGACCGCACGATCACTATCAGGGAATCGGTAAAGGACGTCCAGTTTGAACTTGTTTTGGCTGTGGCACTGGTCGTACTCGTCATTTTCCTGTTTCTGCGCAATCTGCCAGCCACCGCCATTCCGAGTGTTGCGGTGCCGTTATCGCTCGTGGGCACTTTTGGT
>JAQUCQ010000067.1:5881-11706 GCA_028686145.1 Desulfuromonadaceae bacterium
CTTACGTTAATGGCACTGACCATCTCTACCGGTTTTGTGGTGGACGATGCTATTGTCATGATCGAAAATATCTCCCGCTATGTGGAGGAAGGGGACACACCGCTGGAGGCTGCCCTTAAAGGATCCAAGCAGATCGGTTTCACGATTCTGTCTTTGACGGTATCGCTGATTGCGGTGCTAATTCCGCTGCTCTTCATGGGGGACGTGGTCGGACGGCTGTTCCGAGAATTTGCCGTTACCCTTGGGGTGACGATCCTTATCTCGGCGGTTGTATCTCTTACTCTTACTCCAATGATGTGCGCCCGTATCCTGAAACATGTGCCGGATGAGCGTCAAGGTCGCTTTTATCATGCCTCGGGCCGGTTCTTCGAACGCCTGATCTCCTCCTATGGTCGTTCACTCCAGTGGGTGCTGCGGCACCAGACTGCTACCCTGGTCGTAGCGGCGGGGACCTTGCTCCTGACCGTATTACTGTATGTGATCATCCCTAAAGGCTTCTTTCCGGTTCAGGATACCGGAGCAATTCAGGGGATTTCGGAGGCAGCACAGACGATCTCGTTTCCGGCCATGGCCGAGCGGCAACAAGCACTTGCCACGGTGATCCTCGAAGATCCGGCAGTGGAAAGTCTCTCTTCATTTATTGGCGTTGATGGCACCAATACGACGCTCAACAGCGGTAGAATACAGATCAATCTGAAACCATTAAGCATGCGGGACGTCAATGCCAGTGATGTTATCCGCCGTCTGCAACCGAAACTGGCCAAGGTCGAAGGGATTACCCTTTTCATGCAACCGGTGCAGGATCTTACCGTTGATGCCAGAGTTAGCCGCACTCAATACCAGTTTACCTTGGAGACTCCCAATTCTGACGAGCTCACAACATGGGCGCCGCGTGTCGTGGAAAGCATGCAGCAACTGGAAGAATTACGGGATGTCAGTAGCGATCAGCAGAATCAGGGGTTACGGGTGCAAATGAATATGGATCGCGCTACTGCCTCTAGATTTGGCGTCACTCCGCAGAATATCGACGATGCCCTCTATGATGCTTTCGGCCAGCGCCAAGTCTCGACCATCTTTACCGAACTGAACCAGTACAGGGTGATTCTGACGGTCAAACCGCAGTTCCGGCAGGATCCCGGCGGCCTGCAAGCACTCTATGTCCGCTCCACCGGCGGCGGTCAGGTGCCGCTCTCGGCCATCGCTTCAGCCACTGAGACAAGAGGGCCGCTGGTTATCAATCGTCAAGGGCAGTTTCCCGCAGTAACCACCTCATTCAATCTGGCTCCAGGCGTCTCCCTGGGGCCGGCAGTGGCTGCAATCGAATCCGCCATTCGGCAGTTGGGGCTTCCTGCCAGCATCAAGGGAAGTTTTCAGGGAACTGCACAGGCCTTTAAGGCCTCCTTAACCAACGAGCCGATCCTGATTCTGGCTGCCCTGATCACGGTTTATATTGTGCTGGGGGTGCTCTACGAGAGTTACATCCATCCGCTCACCATTCTCTCCACACTGCCGTCTGCCGGCGTCGGAGCGGTGCTCTCCCTGATGTTGTTCCGTCAGGACCTCACGGTCATTGCCATTATCGGCATTATCCTCCTGATCGGCATCGTTAAAAAGAACGGCATCATGATGGTTGATTTTGCCCTTGATGCGGAACGCGTTGAAGGTAAATCTCCTCAGGATGCCATATATCAGGCGTGTCTGCTCCGTTTCAGGCCGATCATGATGACCACCATGGCGGCACTGCTGGGAGCACTCCCTCTGGCCATGGGTACCGGAGTGGGCTCTGAACTCCGCAGGCCCCTTGGCATATCCATTATCGGCGGACTGGTAATCAGCCAGATTCTGACCCTCTATACCACCCCGGTTATTTACCTGGCGTTTGACCGGATGGCACGACGGCTGAGGCACCGGCAAAGTTGAAAATTCGAAAAACATTTTATTAGAGTGTCAGGCAATAATTATTTTGTATGAAAGTGAGGCGGCCAGCACCGTGAAACATAATAGAAACAATTCAGCTTCAAAAATGTTTTTTGAAGAGGATATAAGCGTTCACATTTTTACTGTCTCGGCGGCAATGGTTGGCGTCTGTATGACGGTAATCGGCTTGATACGAGTGATGATCACGATTAAGAAGGCGGGAACACTTGCCGATGATTTTCTCGGAATAGATGCGGTGCTGTTTCTCACGTCGTGTCTCTTGTCCTATTGGGCGATGCGAACACGAAAGTATTGCCGGATGCATCGAATTGAGCGTACTGCCGATGGTATATTTATTCTGGCCTTAATACTGATGGTCGCTATCTGTATATTCATCGTGTATGCAATTGATATTTTGTAATGCGTACTATTGTGCAATCACGCCTGAATGGGTGGTGCAAAAAGTGACTTTACGCAACAAAGGTGTGTGCGTGCTGAAGGCAGGTACGGGAGTGTTTAAGAAACCGTTATGAACGTCTCTGCCATATTCATACGTCGTCCGGTGGCCACCACACTCCTGACTCTCGGACTTGTGCTGGCCGGCATCGTCGCTTTCCGGCTTCTGCCGGTATCGCCGCTTCCCCAAGTTGACTTCCCAACGATCTCTGTTTCCGCGTCACTTCCCGGTGCCGACCCCCAGACTATGTCCACCTCGGTCGCGGCGCCACTGGAGCGGCAGTTCGGCCGGATTGCCGGTGTAAGCGAAATGACCTCCGTCAGCAATCGCGGCAATACCAGTATCACGCTGCAGTTTGAACTTAACCGGGATATCAACGGTGCGGCACGGGATGTCCAGGCCGCAATCAATGCCGCTCGAAGCTATCTCCCGGCGAATCTCCCTCGCAACCCGTCCTATCGCAAGGTGAGTCCATCGGATGCGCCGATTTTGATTTTGTCACTTACCTCAGACAGTGTGAGCAAGCCGAGGATGTACGATGCTGCCTCGTCGATTCTCCAGCAGAAACTATCCCAGATAAATGGTGTCGGCCAAATATTCATTGGCGGAGGTGCACTGCCGGCGGTTCGGGCGGAACTGAATCCGCTGGCTCTCAACAAGTATGGTATTAGTTTGGCCCAGGTTCGCGCCGTCCTGGCAGGCAGCAACGTCAACCGCCCCAAGGGGATGCTTTTCAATGACACTACATTATGGGAGATACACGCCAATGACCAGCTGAATAAAGCTGCTGACTATAAGGACCTGGTGGTCAGCTACCGTGCGGGGGCAGCAGTACAACTGAGTGATGTTGCAAGCGTGGAGGACTCGGTGGAGGACCTGCGGGTCAGCGGTTTTGTCAACGGCAAGCCGGCAGTAATGGTGATTATCTTCCGGCAACCGGGTGTCAATATCATCGACACTGTGGATAGCATCCGCGATATTTTGCCGCAGTTGGAGGCCGCCCTGCCGGGTGGCGTTAAACTTTCCGTCGTACTTGACCGGACTCCCCCAATTCGTGGTTCCCTGCATGACGTAGAAATCTCTTTGATCCTGTCCGGAATTCTGGTGATACTGGTCGTTTTCTGGTTTCTCCGCAATGTCCGGGCAACACTTATACCTGCTGTGGCAGTTACCTCATCAATCATCGGAACGTTTGCGGTCATGTATCTGTTCGGATACTCCCTCGATAATCTCTCCCTGATGGCCTTGACAATTGCAACCGGTTTTGTGGTTGACGATGCCATCGTAGTACTGGAAAATGTTACCCGATATAGAGAAATGGGGCAGACACCATTACAGGCGGCCTTTTCCGGAAGTAAGGAAATTGCCTTTACGGTCCTCTCCATGAGCATTTCACTCGTAGCCGTATTCCTTCCCATCCTCCTCATGGGCGGCATGGTGGGGCGCCTGTTCAGGGAATTCGCCGTGACTCTTTCTGCTGCAATTATCGTCTCTCTGGTCATATCGCTTACGACGACTCCGATGATGTGCGCTACTGTTCTCAGGGATGACAAATCCAATTCTCACGGCAGGTTGTACCGGGCCAGTGGCCGGATGTTTGACTGGGTGCACGGTCATTATGAAACCTCGTTGCAGTGGGCTTTGGAGCATACCCGGATCATGCTGGGGCTCACGGTGGCAACCGTCGTGGCGAGTGTTTCCCTGTTCATTATTGTCCCAAAAGGTTTTTTCCCGGAACAGGATACCGGCAGAATTGCTGGGAGTATCCAGGCTGCCCAGGATATCTCGTTTCAGTCCATGCGGGAAAAATTGACCCATGTTGTGGCAATTATCAAACAAGACCCGGATGTTGAGTATGTAACAGCATTTACCGGAGGGGGAGGTGGCTCTACGGTCAACTCGGGCCGCATGTTCATTACGCTCAAGCCATTTGAAAAACGGACCGTAACGGCCATGCAGGTCATCGTGCGGTTGCGTAAGAAGTTGGCCCATATTCCAGGTGCCCCCACCTTTTTGCAACCGGTTCAGGATCTGAGGGTCGGTGGCCGGATAAGCAATGCCCTCTATCAGTACACTTTACAGGGTGAAAATGTCACCGAACTGAATGTCTGGGGGCAGAAAATACTGCAAAAAATGCGCGGCATGCCTGTTCTCGCAGATGTGAGCAGTGACCAGCAAAATCGAGGACTGGAGGCGGACCTGGTTATTGACCGGCCCACGGCCTCACGACTGGGCATAACCCCTCAGCAGATTGATGAAGCGCTTTACGACGCCTTTGGTCAGCGCCAGGTGTCAGTCATTTATACGCCGCTTAACCAATACCATGTGGTTATGGAGGCAGCTCCTGCATTCTGGCAGCAACCGGATACTCTAAAAGAGATCTATGTGCTGTCTTCAAAAGGAATCATGGTTCCACTCTCAGCTTTTACCTCGTACAAAACGAACGCCAGTTCTTTGGCGGTTAATCACCAGAGCCAGTTTCCTGCAATAACCACCTCTTTCAATCTTGCTCAGGGAGTTTCGCTGGGGGCGGCTGTTGTTGCTATAGAAAAGGCAACTCGCGAGCTTGGATTGCCATCGAGTATCAGAGGAAAATTTGCCGGTACTGCCCAGGCCTTTCAGGATTCTCTCAAAACGCAACCGCTCTTGATTCTGGCTGCACTGGTGGCGGTCTACATCGTACTGGGCATACTCTATGAAAGTTACATCCATCCTCTGACCATACTTTCGACGCTCCCATCAGCAGGTGTAGGAGCTGTGGCCGCTTTGATGGTATTTGGCTCCGACCTGAACCTGATCGCCATCATCGGCGTGATTCTGCTGATCGGTATCGTCAAGAAAAATGGCATTTTGATGGTGGATTTCGCCCTTGCGGTTCAGCGAAGGGAGGGAAAACTGCCCAGAGATGCAATATACGAGGCGTGTCTACTTCGCTTCCGCCCCATCATGATGACCACTATGGCGGCCCTCTTTGGTGCACTGCCTCTGGCTCTTGGCACCGGTGTCGGTTCTGAACTCAGGCGGCCACTGGGGATTTCCATAGTGCGCGGGCTGATATTCAGCCAGATGTTGACTCTCTATACCACGCCAGTGGTATATCTTTATCTCGACCGTTTTCGAACGTGGCTTGAAAAGAAACGGCACGGGCATCGAATTGTGATGTGCCCACGATTGAAACGAGAGGACCTATGAAAATAACCAGATTAATTGTTCGGCGTATCTTGTTTCTCTGTCCATTGTTACTGGTTGCCTGTACGGTTGGTCCGGACTATGTCAAACCGACCGCGGTTGAAACAATTCCGGCAACGTACAAGGAACTTGAAGTGTGGAAAGTGGCGCAGCCTCGGGACGGTACGATTAGTGAACGATGGTGGGAGCTGTATAATGACCATGATTTGAACGTTCTTGAAGGACGGGTTGCGATATCAAATCTCAACATTGCTTCAGCTGA